>NZ_FUYC01000019.1 GCF_900167125.1 Paucidesulfovibrio gracilis DSM 16080 | reverse complement strand
CGTGAAAGGCACCAATCAGACAGCCTGCCGTAAACATGTGGCGGAGTTGCTTGAAAAGATAGCCCAATTGAAGCAGGCTCCGTTTGCCCCGCTAAAAACCCTGGGACGAACGCTGTACAGCTGGCGGGAAGAGGTCGCCTGCATGTTTCGTTTTGCGCGAAGCAACGGGATCACCGAAGGATTCCACTGGAAAATGAAACTGATCCAGCGACGCGCATACGGCTTCAGGAATTTTGAGAACTACCGCTTACGCGTCAAGGTGCTGTGCGGGTAAGTGGACATGCTCGGAACAGTTCGCTTTCGTGACTGCCCCCGTTTTTGGTGTAGACCCCGTGCATACGGCTTCAGGAATTTTGAAAACTACCGCTTACGCGTCAAGGTGCTGTGCGGGTAAGTGGACATGCTCGGAACAGTTCGCTTTCGTGACTGCCCCCGTTTTTGGTGTAGACCCTAGAATTTGTATTACCGTCCAGTATTACCAAATGAAAAAGGGTTTACGGAGTGTTTCCGTAAACCCTTTATTTATCTGGTCGGGATGGCGCGATTCGAACGCGCGATCTCTGCGTCCCGAACGCAGCGCTCTAGCCAGGCTGAGCCACATCCCGTGTGAGGAAAAGCTTTCTATCCAAAGCTATTCCAAAACGCAAGGGTCAATTTAGGGCTGGCAGGATAAATTTTCTTATGAACGCAATTAAGTTACTGTTGTTGCTGAAATAAAAAAGTTTTTTACAAAATCAAATTTGGGATCGGGAACTGTTTTGATTTCTGGGCAAAATCTAATAGTATAGGATATCATCCTGATTCTGTGAGAGGAAAATCTGACCATATCCTGGTCATAGGGTATGTTGGGAAGGAGTTGGTATTGATTAAGGTTCTCGTGGTGGATGATTCCGCCTTCATGCGAAAAGCCATCAGCACCATGCTGGAAAACGATTCCGGTATCCGCGTCGTGGGCATGGCGCGGGACGGCGAAGAGGGATTGGAGCTGACCCGGAAGCTCAATCCCGATGTCATTACGATGGATATTGAGATGCCTCGGATGGATGGGTTAACCGCATTGCGGCATGTAATGATGGAAATGCCTCGTCCGGTGCTGATGGTCAGCTCATTGACGACCGAAGGAGCCCAGGACACGCTGCGGGCCATGGAGCTTGGGGCCGTGGACTACATTCCGAAACAGTTGTCCAGGGTCTCCCTTGATATCATCAAGATTGAGGACGACCTTATCGCCAAGGTCAAAAGCGTGGCCCGCCGCAAGGTCTTTCGTCCTTCGGCCAGGCCACGCCCGGTCACGGCAAAGACCGAGGTGACCAAGCCCGCCCCGTCGGTTTCGCGATTGGCGGTGCGGCGCGATGTTATTGCGGTGGGCGTTTCCACGGGCGGACCGCCCGCAGTGCAGTCTATTTTGTCCGCCTTGCCGAAAAATTTTCCTGCCGGAATCGTCATTGCGCAACATATGCCCATGGCTTTTACCGGGCCATTTGCCCAGCGCCTGGACGGTGTTTGCAACATCCGTGTGAAGGAGGCTGAGCATGGGGAAACGTTCATGCCGGGTACCGCGTACATTGCCCCGGGAGGGCGGCATACGACGCTGAAGCAGCGTGTGTCCCACATCGAACTGCAGGTTGGGGACCAGCCGAGTGACGCCCTTTATAAACCGTCGGCCAATGTGTTGTTGGAGTCGGTGGCCGAGGCCGTTGGACGGCGTGGTTTGGGGGTTATTCTTACAGGGATGGGGAATGACGGTTGTGAGGGTATTGCCCGGCTTCGTGAGCGTGGAGGCAGGGCGCTGACCCAAAGCGATGAAACATGCGTGGTGTATGGCATGCCCAAGGCCGTGGTCGAGGCCGGACTTTCGGATCAAGTTGTAGACCTGGACGATATGCCGCGTGTGCTTTTGGAGACAATTTATCAGTGATATGTGCCGCTTTGCGGGGGAGCGAAGCAAGGGGGACATTTATGCTTGATACCGGGAGCTTGCTACATCGCCTGCAGGGGACCGACACCGGGGATGTTCGCGAGGCCGCCTTTCTGGCGGGGGATGAGCGGGTTGCTGAGGCTGTCCCCCTGCTGACGGTGTTGCTGGCTGACGGCAATGTGGGGGTACAGGAGGCGGCGGACTCGGCCCTGCGTTCCATCGGAGGCGAGAAAACGGTTCGGGAGGTGCTGCCGTTGCTGCGTTCGGAGCAAGCGCCGGTTCGCAACCTGGCCATGGACATTTTGCGTGATGTCGGTGTGCAGCATTTGGAGCCTTTGTTGGAGTTGATGCACGACGAAGATCCTGACGTGCGGATTTTTGTGTCGGACATTCTTGGTTCAACGGGAAGCGTACGGTCTGTTGAACCCCTGGTCCGGGCGCTGTTGCACGATCCTGAAGTCAATGTCCGTTGTCAGGCTGCGGTGAGTTTGGGCGAATTGGGCAACGAGGACGCAGCGCCGGCGCTTGGCCGGGCCATGCGTGATGAGGAATGGGTTCAATATGCCGCGGTGGAGGCCTTGGCCAAAATCGGGCATGGCGGAGCCGTGGACGAACTGCTCAAGGCTATGGACAGCTGCTCCGAGTTGGTGCTCTCCATGATCGTGGAGGCATTGGGAACCATCGGGACGCCCAAGGCCGCATCCCGTCTGCTTTCAAGGTTGAATGAATTTTCCGATGTTTTGGCCCACAAGGCCGCTACGGCCGTGGTGGGAATTTTGGGTGCGCCATCTTTGAGCCTGCTTTCGGCCCAAGGACGTGAAACGTTGCGGCAGGGGTTGCTGGGCGCGCTGGAGGATGAAGAGTGGGATGTCCGGGAAGCGGCCATGCAGGGGCTTTCCGTGCTGGGCGGGGAGCAGGCGTCCGACAGTATTGTACGCATTGCCGCACAACTGGATGAAGATACCCATCCCGAACGGTTGGCGACCGCCATTGATGCCTTGGCCTCCATCGGTTTGACCCAGGCGCTGACCGAGGCTCTGGCCGGGAAGGAGCAGGGATTGATGCTGACGGCTGTGTCGGCCCTGGCACGTTGTCGCGACTCGGAAGTTCCTACCTTGCTGATGCGGCATTTTTGGGAAAAACCATTGGATGTGCAACGGGCCATTTTAGCGGCGCTGTATGAAACTGCTGAATGGGAAGCCCGGGATTTTTTTCTGGATGTTTTGCATCGGCACAACGACGGAAAGATCTATCGCTGGGCATTGCGGTTTTTGGGGGAAAAGCTGCATGACCGTGAAGCTGGTGAAGTGTTGTCCTCTTTTTTGCGACACAAGTATAACGATGTGAAGGAGGCCGCGCTGGAGGCCTGCATTGCGGTGGGGGGCGAGCGCATGACGCAACGTTTCCTGCGCATGTGCGGGGACGATGATGAACTACAGCGAATGATGGGGGTTTTTGCCCTCGGACGTCTGGATGCGGCGCGTCATCTGGATGCCTTGGAACAGTCGCTGCGGGATGTCTCTCCTGAGGTCCGCCGTGTGGCGCTGGAGGCGGTCGCCCCTCAATGCCGCACCAAGGAGCGGGTTTTGCGTCTGGTGGCGGGAATGCTGGATGACGGTCAGCCGGAAGTGCGGCTGACTGCGGTACGGCTTTTGGGGGCATGCGACCTTCCGGCAGTGGTTCCGCATTTGCTTCGTGCTCTGGAGGACGGTGAAGATTGGGTGCGGATTCGCGCCATGGAAGCCCTGGGGGATATGAAGGTGGTCGAAGCCGTTCCGCGATTGACCGGATTGGTCACATCACCCAATCGTCTGCTGGGAATTAAAGCGGTGAACGCCCTCGGCCGAGTGGGGGATAGTCTTGCGTTCCAGGCGTTGCTGGACATTTCCGGGGGCGAGGACCAAGAACTGGCGGACGCGGCCCAGGCAGCCATTGAGGCTGTGCAGCTTCACGGGGAGGAACAATAAAGTGTCCTCGCTGTTTTCCAAGACCGGAAGCCAAGCCGGAAAAAACGGCATTACGCAGCAGGAATTCGACGATCTGCGGGCCTTTATCTATGAACAGTGCGGTATTTTTATCCCCGACAACCGTCAATATTTGATGGAAAATCGTCTTTCCAACAGGATTCGGGCCTTGAATCTGAGTGGCTTTGGCGATTACTATCATTATTTGCGGTATGATGCGGCTCGGGAAGCAGAGGTGCAGAAATTATTCGAGGTCATCACCACGAATGAGACCAGTTTTTTTCGCAATCCGCCGCAGATCAAGGTTTTTGAAGAGAAGATCTTACCGCAGGTTCTGGCAAAACAACGTGCGGCCGGGCGACGGCGGTTGCGTATTTGGTCTGCGGGGTGCTCCACGGGCGAGGAGCCGTATACTCTTGCCATTTGCGTCCACCGGGTGCTTGGCAATGAACTGCGACTCTGGGACGTGAAGATTACAGCCAATGATTTGTCCCGCCGCGTGGTGGACGTAGCTCGGCAGGGAGTGTATTCCAGTTACGCCCTGCGCACCACTCCCACGGATGTTGTGCGCGAGTATTTCGCTCCTGAGGAGCGCGTATATCGTATTCGTTCTCACGTTGCGAAACTGGTGAGCTTTGATGCCATCAATTTACGCGATCGGGCACAACTTCGCCGTGTGGAGCGGTCTGAGATTGTTTTTTGCCGCAATGTGCTGATTTATTTCGACGAAGACATGAAGCGTCGCGTCATCAGCGCCTTCTACGACAACCTTTGCACCGGCGGATACCTTTTTATCGGGCATTCCGAGTCGCTACACAACATTTCCCGGGCGTTCAAACCCGAACACCACCCCGGTGCCATCATCTATAAACGGTTGGACTGAGGCGGCCTGTATGCAGACGGAATATGGCAACGAACCGTGCAATGCCTCGGCCTCGACTCCGGCGGGGTTGGAGGTGTTTGCCGCTCGTTGCGGCCTGTGTGCTGAGGACTGGCGTTCGGACAGTGCTTGCGTCCCCCGTCGCGATCAGTGCGAAATAATGCGGGACTTGCCGGAGCTGGGGGTAATCACCTTTCGTCTGTCGGGCCATTTGATGGCGCTCCCGTTGGAGGCGGTGCAGGAGGTAGTGCGCAATGAAAGCCTGACCCGACTTCCGGCGGCCCCGGCATATGTTGCGGGTATTCTTCCCAAACGGGAGAGAGTGGTTCCGGTGGTCCGGTTGCGCGAGTTGTTGTCGCTCAATTGTTCTCGTGATCGGGAGCGGTTCATCGTCATTTGTCAGTACGAGGGGCTTCAGATGGGGATCATGATGGATTCCATTGTGGCCATGCGCCAAGTTGCGGGCCGGGATCTGGATTTCAACATTGCCGACCGACTTGGCGGCCTGGCCCGGTATGTGTCGGCATTGGTTCGTTGCGGTGGGGAGCTTATCAGCCTGTTGTCCATCCACGGGTTGATGGGAGGCATGATCGAAAAGGAGGGATTGGCCCATGCCTAAACATATTTTGATCGTGGATGACTCCAAAACCGTGCGAAACTTGGTGGCCTTCATCATGAAGCGCGAGGGCTTCCAGGTCACCACAGCCGAAGACGGGTTGGAAGGGCTGGAAAAATTGTACGGTGCCAACCATGTGGATCTGGTGATCGCGGATATCAATATGCCGCGTATGGACGGGCTGTGTTTTATTGAAAATATGCGGGAGCAAAAAGGGTATCGGGATTTACCGGTGATCGTGCTTTCAACCGAAGGCGAGGACCGGGATATTGAATCCGCGCTTTCCATCGGAGCTAATATTTATATGGTAAAGCCCGCCCAGCCTGAGAAATTGATGAAGAACGCCAAGATGTTGCTTGGCGTATCCGGTGAGGAGGGAATTTCTTGACTTGCGGGAAAAAGCCCGGAAACATGGCCTCTCAACCCCACGCCATAGGGAGCGGTGCATGAGTCAGGAATATATGGATCCGGATTTGCTTGCGGATTTTTTCAACGAGGCGAAGGAGCATCTTGAAACCATTGAACCCAATTTGCTCCAATTGGAGAGTCATCCCGACGATCTCGAGCTGCTCAATGAGATCTTTCGCCCCATGCATTCCTTGAAGGGCGCCTCCGGATTTCTTGGACTCAACAAAATCAATCAATTGGCGCATAAGGCAGAAAATGTTCTGGATGATTTGCGGCAGGGGGTCAGCCCCGTCACGACCCAGGTGATGGATATCATCCTTTCCGCCACGGATGCCCTGCGCACCCTGGTGGAAAACCTCGAAGCAACGGGCACGGAAGGGGATGTTGACGTGAAGGAGATCATTGATCGCATTGAATCGCTGCAACAGGGAGAACCGGCCGCGCAGGACAGTGCCTCCGGCGATTCCGGGGATCAGGGACACTTTGAAAGCGGGGAGGCGGCATCACCCCGCATGGACGATTCTTCCCCGGCTGGAGGAGAACCTGCCGCAGGAAAGGACGTCCCCGCCAGGCACGCGGCTCCCCGTATTGAATTGAGTGGTGACCCCGATTTCGACCCATCGCCCTATGCCCTGACCACGGTAGGGGAAGGCCACCTTACAGACTTTCTTGAAGAAGCTCAGGACATCATTGAGGATCTGAACCGTTCCCTGGTGGCGTTGGAAGGAGCGCCCGAGGAACCGGGTGAATTGATCAACGATATTTTCCGGTATTTCCACAATCTGAAAGGTAACAGCGGCATCATCGGGTTCAAGGAGTTAAACGCCTTGACGCATGAGGCTGAAACCTTGCTCAATCGGGTTCGCAAGGGGGAGATGGCTTCGTCGCAGCCGTTGTTCGACCTGCTGTTGGCTGTGGTGGACCTCATTGAAGAGATGGTCAGCCATGTGGAACCATCCAGCGGCGAGGTGACTCCCATGGACGGATCCGGCATGGTGGAGGTGTTGCAGCGGACTTACGAACAGGGCGAAATTCCGGATTTGACGCCCACAAATGTTTCGGATTCGTCGGAGGAGGGGAGCACTGTTGACGCGGCGGCCGAAGCCGACGCCTCGTCCGGTGCCGGGAATGCGCCAGTGCCGCATGATGACGATGACGTCTTGGCTCAGGGCGCGTTCGACCCTGAAGATGTTTCCATTTTTGAAGGCGCTGTACGGCAGCAGGAAGAAACGCTTCGTGTGGCGCTTGCGGAATTGCGAAAGGATGCTTCGCAGGAACGGCTCATCGATGGCATGTTCCGGGCGTTGAATACGATTCGTAATTCCTGTGGCTACATGGGGCTGCAGGCCTTGAGTGACTATGCTTCCCAAACTGCCAGCCTGGTGGATCAGGGGCGAAAGGGTGGGGATTTCGGGCCGCTCCTGGATATTTTGGATCAAGAAATCGACATTATTTCCGAGCGGTTGCATTACGCTCTGGAACGGATGCACGCCGTGGTGGAGTCGGCCTCGGATTCCCCGGGGACAGTCGAGAGCGACGGGGCCGACCCTTCCGAAGTCTCGGCGGTACCGTCCGAGCCGTCTGAAGGCGTTGCCGCACAGGAGCCTTTGCCGTCGGCTTTCGAAGCTCCGCACGATCGTCAGGAGCAGCCTCTGCCCGCGGACAGGGGAGCATCGCAAGCGCACCCCGCGCCTGCTTCCGCCCCGGCAATGCGGGATGCACAGCCGGCTCCGGTGAACCAGGATGTTGCGGTTCCTGTCCGTTCGGCTGGCAAGGAAGCAACGGTTGCCACTGCTCCTTCGTCGTCCGGGGGCAGTTCCGGCATTCGGCACAAGAGTGCCAGCACTATTCGTGTGGATCATCACAAGCTGGACCATCTCATGAATCTCATCGGTGAGCTGATCATCAACCGCAATCGCTATGCGCTTCTTGCCCGCGCTCTGGAAGAAGGACAGGAGGAAGTGCACGAAGTGGCCCAGCAGCTTACGGAAACCACGTATGCCATGGCCCGCATTTCCGACGATCTCCAGGATACCATCATGAATGTGCGGATGGTGCCGGTGCAGACGGTGTTTTCCCGGTTTCCCCGTTTGGTTCGCGATCTTTCCCGGAAAAGTGGCAAGCAGGTCGAATTGATTACCGAAGGAGAAGAGACCGAGCTTGATAAGAGCGTTGTGGAGGAAATCGGCGATCCTTTGGTACATCTGGTGCGTAACGCCGTGGACCACGGCCTGGAGGATGAGGAGCAACGGGTGGCCGTTGGCAAGAACCCCACAGGGCATGTTTGGTTGCGTGCCTACCACAAGGGAAACTCTGTGGCCATCGAAGTGGAGGACGACGGACGGGGCATTGACCCGGAAAAAATGCGCAACGTAGCTGTCCGCAAGGGGGTTCTCACTCCGGAAGAAGCCGCGAACCTGGACGACCGTGAGGCCGTGGAGTTGATTTTTCATCCCGGTTTTTCCTCGGCGGAAAAGGTGACGGATATCTCAGGCCGGGGCGTTGGAATGGATGTGGTCAAGACCAACATTAAGAATCTTAAAGGCAGTGTTCACACCCAGTCCGAAACGGGTAAAGGCACCAAGCTGACGCTGACTCTGCCCCTGACGCTGGCCATTATCGACGCGCTCATGGTGGAAGTGGCGGGTGAAACCTTTGCCATCCCCCTGGACGCGGTATCCGAGACCACAAAGATCAAAGCCGCCAAATTGTCGGATGTGAACAGCCGAAAGGCCGTCACCTTGCGGGGCGAGGTGTTGGGTGTGGTGGAACTTTCCGAGCTGTTGGAGTTGCCCGGTAATGAGGAGGAGCGGTCCATTTTGCCCATCGTGATTGTCCATGACAATGACCGGCGTGTGGGGTTGGTGGTGGACCGATTGCTGGAACGTCAGGAAATCGTGATTAAACCCCTGGGGCAGTATTTGAGCGATTTCCAGCTGGATGGAATTTCGGGCGCCACGATCATGGGCGATGGTTCCGTGGTTCTTATTTTGGATCCCCATGAAATTTATTCTTTGGCAACGTCTATGGGACGGCCGCAGGCTCGCGGGTTGGAGCGTCCCAAGCTGGGAACGTTGCAGCAGACTCCGGCCCGCATGCTGGAAAAAGGCGCGAGTTGATTCTTCGATCGCTACGCCTTTGGGAGAAAAAGAACCGCCCTGGGTGTCAGCCGGGGCGGTTCTTTTTATGGAAAGAATATGGTGAAGGGATCAAGCGGCGGGCAGGAGTACAAACGCCATGGTCACCGCGCAAAGATGAGCGGCCCAACAGAGCAATCCGCCAGCGATGACCAAACCTTTTAACCGCATGGGGGTCCGGCTGCGCCAAACGCAGATCCAGAGGATGCAGCAAATGACGGCCAGAAGCGCACCTGCTCCGAGCACCGGGCCAAAGGTCGAGTGCAGCAGCAAGTCGCGGTCAGCGGGGCTGATGCCAGCCAGCAACCAGGCCATGCCTCCCTGTTGGAGAAGCATAAAGGGAGCGGCCCAGCGTGCGGCGGCCGGGAGTGCGTAGTTGTAATAGTCTCTGCCCCAATCGTCCCGCTTGCGGCGGTAGAGAATGAAGATCATACCTAGACCGCCGGCAAGGGCCACGCCCAGGAGCAGGAACTGCACCGCAAAAGGCCAGATCAGTGAAGCCGGGCCGGGTATGACCAGGGGATGAAGGGGAGGTTCCTGGCCAGCCGCCAGTGCGTGCAGCAGGTCCGGGGCCGCGGCAATGGTCAGCGGAAAGGTGCTCAAGGCGGCCAGCATTCCCGGCAACCCGATAAGAATATGGACGAATTTGCGGTTTCGCAGTGCAGGAAAGGTAAAGGCGTACACGGTTCCGAAAAGCAGGGCCGTCCCCCAGGCGATGAGCATCGGGAGGGCCGGGGATTGGGTGGAAAGGAGCCATGTGTGCAGCCAGGGCAGGGAGCGTCCCAGGATGATGACGCCGCCCAGGAAGGCGATGGTGGCCGTGGCCATGAACGCCACAAACAGGGAAGCCGTTTGTTGAGCGAATTTAAAGGGCATGACTTTTCCCGACGTCAGGGAAATGATTTCCATGACAATGGCGGGAACAAGAGCGCCCAGTCCGGCTGCAGCGAGCATATCGAAAAAAGCCGGAGCCGCGAGCTGTGAAAAAAGAGGGAGTAGGTTGGCAGAATTCATTACAGGGTCTCCATTTCAATCTGCGGGCCGCTTGGAGCGGGCAGGGCGGTCAGCGGGCCAAGCCTGGTCGGTGAGCGCCTCCTGACGGGATCCAAAATAATACTGTGCCTCTTTGAAAAAAAGGTCCATTCTTAAAGGATGGAAGAGGCTTGACGGTGGATTGCCGAATGCCGACAAAAAAAGGTACCACCAAGCTGAACAGGCGCGGGAAGCATGTCATTTCAATGCCTGAAAAGCAAGTCTGGAACGTCCTTCCTTGCCAAAACCAGTGCTTTGGCCTACAGAAAATGAAGTGAATACAAAGAGTCCGCCGGAGAGAGTAATGAATCGGATTTTGCTGCCGCTGTTGTTGGGAACCGTGTTGCTGTCGGCGGGGTGTGCCGCGAATATGAGCACTACTGCGGATGCCAGTCGGGAGTGGCGGCTCCAGACGTTGGAAGAGAGTTTTTTGGATTTCCAGGAGGAGCAGCGTCGTGCCGCTGAAGAGGAACGCCGTGCCGACCGGGAAATCATGAATCGTCTTGACCGCCTGGAGCACCGGGTCAGCGAGATTTTGGGACCGGGTGAGGAGTTGCCCGCAGAGTCACCGGTGGAACGTCCGGCGGAAGGGATGGCGCAAAATCCTTTTGAACCGGGGGCAACGGCGGACTCTCAGCAGGCGATGTCCTCCCCGGCAGGGATGGCGCCAGGAGCGCCGCAAGTCTCGGAGCCTGAAATGGCCGAACCGCTCCCCGCGCCCGTGCAAGCCGGACCGGAAAGCGGTGAGGAAAAGCCTTGGGCTCAGGTGCCTGGCCCGGCTCTGGAGGCCCATGCCAGAAAACCCCAGCCCAAGACTTCGACGCCGCCCTCTCATTCCTCCCAATACAATAAAGGATTGAATCTTGTTCGTTCAGGACGCCTCCAGCAGGGGCGTCAGGTGTTGGAGTCTTTTCTCAAGGAGCATCCGGGCCATTCCCTGGTCCCTAACGCCATGTATTGGATCGGGGAAAGCTGGTACGGCAACAAGCAGTATCCGCAGGCCATTTTGGCCTTCAAAGACGTTGTGACCAAGTATCCTCAACATCACAAGGCCCAGGCCGCCCTTCTCAAGATCGGCATGTCCTATCGAAATGTAGGCGACAAGGATAACGCGTTGTTTTATTTGCGGACTTTGGTGGAGGACCATCCTGGATCCTCGCCTGCCAAAATGGCGGAACGCCTTCTGCGTGAAATTCCGGAGTAGTTTTTTGCTCTGGCCCCATGCTTTTACACATTTGGGCTTTGCGCTTGGGCAATTCATGACAGCCGCACAACGGTTCGGTGCCTCTTTGGTCCCGATTCCTTTATTTCCTCCTGTCCAACGACGGCTGTGCATGTATGGCGTTTGTTGCAGGCTCCTGTTGCTGTGTTGATTATGGATTGGAATAAGGAATTCTTCGCCTGTTTGGCTCTGCGACATACGCCGGGGTTGGGACCGCGTACCTGGAAAACGGTCCTGAACGCCTATGACAGTGCCTATGTCGCGCTACGCGATGTGGCGCACTGGCGAGAGCGGCGGCTGGCCCGACGTGACCAGGTGGAGGCTGTTCGCCGTGAGGCCTGGCGTGAGGAAGCTGAAGCGGAATACCGTGCGGCCCGATCGCGGGGCATGTGTGCCCTTTCCTGGCATGACCCCTTGTTCCCTCAACGATTGCGAGAAATTCCGGACCCACCGGCTCTGCTCTACGTTTCCGGCGATGCGTCTTTGTTGGCGGGACCGTGTATCGGCGTTGTGGGGGCGCGAAAATGCACGCGTCACGGTCTGGACGCGGCAGCGCGAATCAGCGCGGAGCTGTCCCGTATGGGATTGAGTATTGTTTCCGGATTGGCTTTGGGAGTTGACCGTGAAGCCCATTTGGGCGGGTTGGCCGGTGTGGGGTCATCCGTGGCTGTGCTCGGCTGCGGGCTGGATGTGCATTATCCCAAAGGCAACGATGACCTGCGTGCGGCGTTGGAACAGCGGGGGTGTGTCGTCAGCGAATTCGCACCTGGCATTCGCCCGGATGCCAACAATTTTCCGTATCGCAATCGAATCATCAGCGGATTATCCATGGCCGTGGTGGTTGCCGAGGCCGCCAAACGCAGCGGGAGCCTGATTACGGCACGTTTAGCCGCGGAGCAGGGGCGGGAAGTGTTTGCCCTGCCCGGACCGGCGGGACAGGCTGCGTTTACAGGGTGTCACTCTTTGATTCGCGACGGGGCCATGCTCGCAGACTCCGCGGAGGACGTGCTTCGTGAATTGCGGTTTCAGTTTCAGGATGAGCTGGCGGGAGTGCCGTCCGGTGCGCCGGCCAGTAAAACCATGCCCGGTGGCACGGAGGGGGGAAGTGCTGATGTGACGGCTTCGCCCTGCGTGCCTTTATGCGCCGAACACACTGCGGGTACCCGCGAACCAGCACGGCCGGGGGCTGTTGATGTGGCTCCGGCAGGCGTGATCCCTCCGGATCCGAGCACTGAACCGGATGCCCATGCCCTTTGGCAGGCTTTGGGGGAGGGGCGCTGTCATATCGATGAGTTGACCCGCCTTCTGGGCTGGGAAAGTGCCCGGGTGAGTCAGGCTCTTTTGCTCATGGAGCTTTCCGGCCATGTCCGTCAGTGGCCAGGAATGCGATATTCCCGCGTTGCCCGTTAAGCGAACGTTGTCTTCGCCCTTTCCAGCGTTTTCCGGATGTATCTCCCTCTGGCAGGAGCGTGGTTACGCGAGCACCTCGGGATTCAGACACGTGGGCGGAACCGTCCCATGGAGCATGGCCAACAGATTCCGGGCCGCCAATTCGGCCATGGCTTCCCGGGTGGTGTGTGTGGCCGAACCGACGTGAGGCAGCAGTACGGCTTGCTGGAGCGCGGCCAATCCATCGGCCATGACGGGTTCCTTTTCGTAGACATCCAGCCCGGCTCCGGCAATGTCTCCTTCCCGCAGGGCCGCGACAAGGTCATCCTCTTTGATCACCGGGCCGCGGGCCGTATTGATCAAAATGGCGGAGTTTTTCATTTTTCGGAAGGCTCTTCGGTCGAAAAGGTGGCGTGTTGCCGGGGTGAGCGGGCAATGCACGCTCACGAAATCCGAGCGTTGCAGTAGTTCCTCCCAGGAAACACATTGGGCATTTACTTTTGATTCCAATATCTGGTTGCGTCTTCCTGAAGGGGATTCGAGATACAGCACGGGCATATCAAAGCCTCTGGACATCAGAGCCATAGCCGTGCCAATGCGTCCGGCTCCGACAATCCCCAAGGTCCGGCCGGAAACGTCCATTCCCATATACTGCATTGGTCCCCATCCGGGCCAGTGGCCGGAGCGCATCACTCCGTCGGTTTCCACGATTCGGCGGGCCACGGCGAACAGCAACCCCCAGGCCAGCTCGGCAGTGGCGCGGGTGAGCACATCCGGGGTGTTGCTTACAGGAATGCCCCGACGCGTGGCCTCGGTCACGTCGATGTTGTCATATCCGACCGCGTAGTTGGCATACCCCACAAGCTTGGGTGCTGCGTCAAAAAACTCCGCATCAATGCGGTCCGTCAGCAGGCCGATGACGCCGTGGGCGTCCTGCACAGCCTCCAGAAGTTCGGTTCGCTGCATGGGGCGGTCTTTCTTGTTTTCAACAAGCTGGACTTGCTCACGAAGTTGGGACAGTCCTGCTTCGGGCAGGGGGCGAGTAATGACGACTTTGGGCAGTGACATGGCGACTCCGTATTATTCGGGAAAAACAAAAAAGCTTTGCTCCAACAAGCGACGTCCCTGGCAGGAAACGCGAAGAATCCATTGACCGGCCAGTTTGGCCTGTTCAGCATCCAGCCGGTGCCAGAGGCCGACGGTTTCACCGGGGCTGGCGCGGTGCGTACGGCTGAGGCGCAGGTTGGGCTGTCCGGTGACCACGCCGCGTGCAGGTCGAAAGCTGATCACCGTGTGGTAGGATACCGGAACCGTGGAATCGGCTTCCAGACGAAAAAGAATGCCGAAGGCCATGCCTTGTCGTCCGGGGATGCGGGTGGTGCGCCGCACAATGTTGATACGTTTTCCTGCCAGCCCGTCGCCCGAGGCAAGGATGCCGTGATCGAGCAGCGTCGCGCTGGTGGAGGTTTTGGCTCCGGCCCCGGCAGGGCAGGCAAACAAGGAAAGCAGTACCAGCCAGGTCAAGAATGGGCGCAATGTGGAAGACATGGTTTCCCCTTGGCTTTGAGCAATGTTTTTCATGATATGTTGACGAGGAATTGAAATCAAGACTCTTTGCCATTCCCACGGCTTCGTGGCATGTTCTCCTGCCGTTCGACATAAAGACAACAGGAGAACAGCGCATGGATTGGAAGCTCTTTTTCACCGCCTTTGGAACGCTTTTCCTGGCGGAACTCGGCGATAAGACCCAACTAGCCTGCGTACTCATGGCTGCTCGTTCGGAAAAGCCCTGGGCTGTTTTTTTTGGGGCTTCGCTGGCGTTGGTGTTGGTAAGTTTGCTGGGCGTCATGTTTGCGCAGCTCATTTGTCAATACGTTCCCCAGAATCTGATCAAGAAAGTCGCGGCCTTGGGATTCGTAATCATGGGAACGTTGATTTGGTTTGACAAATTGTAATTTGTTTCCTGCCGGAGCGGAAAAGGCATTGCCCCGCTTCAAGGGATGGCCTATCCTGAGGAAACGATCAAGAGGTTCGACCAGATGCAGAAAATTCCACTAGAACTGGCCCGTTCGGGCATGACCCTGGCGCAGCCCGTTAGCCGGGAGAACGGTATCACCATCGTGGGTGAAGGGGTGGAACTGACGGATGCCCTGATTGATCGTTTGCAGGGGATGAAGATCTCACGGGTGGTGGTCAAGGGAAATCCCGTGCAGCTGGAAGGCGGCGGCGCTTCGGCTTTTGATCAGCGTCTGTCACGTCTTGACCACTTGTTTCGTGGGTATGCGGACGATCAATGGATGCGCAAGGTAAAGGCATTTTTGACCAATTATTTTCGGTTGAAGGCCGCAGCCCAAGCCGCAGCCGAGGCAGCCGAGGTCGAGGAAGAAGCGGTCGAACCGCAGGATGAGCAACGGTCCGAAAAGGATGCGGAGTAACCCATGTCCGAGGATCTCAATACCCTGGTCAAGGGGCAGGTACTGGCCGTCAAGGATTTGCCGACGTTGCCGGGTGTCCTGGACGAGGTGACCCAGCTGGTGCAGGATCCGGATTCTTCCACGGAGCAGATCGCCAAGGCCATTTCTCGTGATCAGGTGCTTTCCGCCAAGGTGCTTAAGATGGTCAATTCTCCGGTGTACGGTTTCCCCGGCCGGATCAGTTCCATCCAGCACGCTTTGGTTTTGTTGGGTTTCAACGTCATTCGCGGAATCATCATTTCCACGTCGGTTTTCGATATCATGCAGGCGGCCATGCGGGGACTGTGGCAACACAGTCTTGGTTGCGCCACGGCGTGCGGTATTATTGCCCGCCACGCCGGGATCGAAGAGGCGGAAGAATTCGCCGTGGCCGGATTGCTGCATGATTTGGGGAAAGTGGTGGCTATTGTCCAATTGCCGGAGCTGACCGAACGGATTGCAGAAACCGTGCGGCTCAAAGACGTGTCCTATTATCAGGCGGAGCGCGACGTGATGGGGTTCGGCCATGATCGCATCAATGCCTGGTTGGGGCGCTATTGGCGGCTGCCCGCCAATTTGCGTGAAGCCATGGCCCGGCATCATCGTCCGGAAACGGCTCAGCACTATCCTGAAATCACGGCCGCCGTGCATGTGGGCGATTTTTTGGCCAGGGCTTTTGAATTCGGCAATTCCGGGGATGATCAAATTTCCTATCTGTCGCCCAAGGCCGTGAACGTCTTGGGGTTGCGGATGGCGGACCTGGAACGCATCATGGATGAACTTGGCGAAAGTTATCTGGACGTCGCGGATCTTTCATTCTGACGAACTATGAGAAATTCGGTCGCGGGACCGAAACAATGCCGTGGTCACCAAGGGCTGCCGCGGCGGGGGCGTGTTATGGATGCGCGCGTATCGCCTTGCTATTTCAATCATCCGCAACGGGTTTATCTGGTTACGCCGGATGCGGAGTTGTTGTCTCTGCTTGAGGGGCTTTGGTGGCCAGGGTGCATGGAATTTTCTCTGTTTTCCAGGGCATCCGAGGCCTTGGAACAATTGTTCGGCAATCCTCCAGACCTGTTGCTGACGGACCAGCGACTCCCGGACATGACCGGCGCGCAATTGGCGAACCTGGTCAAGGGAGAAAATGTTTACCGGCAACTTCCCGTTATCCTTTGCCTGGACCATGAGGATATGGAGTATCCTTGGGATTGGAATGACGTGGAAGTGGATGACTTTTTGTTCCGTCCCTTTTTTCCTGCCGAAGCGCGTGATCGCATCAATCTGACCCTCCTGCGCGCGTTACGCGCCCTGGACGCCAACCCGCTTTCCAAATTGCCGGGCAACACGAGCATCCTGCAACGCACGCAGGACTTGGTGGATCGTGGGGAACGATTCGCCTTGGGCTACGTTGATTTGGATCACTTCAAGTCCTTTAATGACAAGTATGGATTTTCCAGGGGCGACGAGGTGCTCATGATGACCGCCAGGCTGATCGTGAACACGGTACGTGACATGGTACGCGACAAACGGGAGCTTTCGTTCGTTGGGCATGTCGGGGGGGACGATTTTGTTTTCATCGTGGCGGAATTTCGGGCCGAGGATATCTGCCGTCGTGTGATCGCGACATTTGATTCCCTGGTGCGCGGGTTTTATGACCAGGAAGATCGAAAAACGGGCGGCATTGTTTCCACGGATCGGCGCGGCAATGTGCAGAAGTTTCCGTTTATGGCGGTTTCCATTGCCGTCGTCATGAATCGGGGCGGCAAACTTCGGCATGCGGGCGAGGCTGCCTCCATTGCCGCTGCTCTGAAAAAAAAGGCCAAGAGCGACGAGAAAAGTTGTTATGTCATTGATCAACGCAAAGAATAGCGATCCTGGAAACGATCCGCCGGAACTGGTCCGTGCATTTTTGGCCTGGTTGGATTCCGAGCGGGGCTATTCTCCCGCAACATTGCGGGCATATGCTACGGATTTACGGGAGTTTGAAGGATTCCTTCAGACGCTGGAGTTGAGCCTGTCCCGCCATGGTGACGTGGAGCGGGACCATGTGCGCGGCCTGCTTGCCCGGCTGCACCTCCGGGGCGTGAAAAAAAGCACGGTGTCACGCAAGCTGTCTTCGATTCGAGCTTTTTTTCGATACCTGGACATGCGGGGTCTGCTGGATAACGACCCGACCAGCGGCATGGGCAACCCAAAACAGGAACGCCGCACTCCCCGAGCGCTTAATGTGGACCAAACCAAATCCGTAATGGAAGCGCCTACACCGCCGGATGCGTCCGGCCTGCGGGACCATGCCTTGGTGGAATTGCTGTATGGCGCGGGGTTGCGCGTGAGCGAGGCCTTGGCTCTGGATGTCGATGAAGTGGACCCCGGTGCAGGGGTCATCCGCGTGCACGGCAAGGGGAGCAAGCAGCGACTGGTTCCCATTGGAGCCACTTCCGCGAAGCGGCTTCGGGCCTGGATTCGGCATCGACATGAATTGCTGGTGGATCCCATGGAGCCGGCATTGTTTTTGGGGGATCGTGGCGGGCGACTGCACCGCCGCCAGGCCCATCGGATTGTGGCTCGGTTGGCGCGGGATGCTGGATTGCCGGAAAGCGTGCACCCGCATACCTTGCGGGGGAGTTTTGCCAGCCATTTGCTGCAGGCCGGTGCGGATCTGCGTGATGTGCAGGAATTGCTCGGACATGAACGAATCTCCACGACGCAGCGCTACACGAGCCTGGACTTGCGGCACGTCATGGGGGTATATGACCGGGCGCACCCGCTTTCCGGGGACGGATCCTTGCAACAGCGGGAGCCAACCAGCGGTAATGACCCGTCATGGCCCGGCCATGATGAACTCGACCAGGAATCAACGGATAGTGAAGGAGAATAACATGGCGAATCCCACGGTACTGATGGAAACCTCCATGGGGGACATGCTTATTGAACTGTATGAGGACAAAGCCCCGGAGACCGTGGCCAACTTTTTACAGTATGTGGATGATGAGTTTTACGATGGCCTGATTTTCCATCGCGTCATCAACGGATTCATGATTCAGGGCGGCGGCATGACCGTGATGATGAAGCCCAAGGACACCCGAGCTCCCATCAAGAACGAAGCCGCTAACGGTTTGAAAAACGAGTTGGGTACTCTGGCCATGGCCCGGACACAGGATCCGCATTCCGCGTCCAGCCAGTTTTTCATCAACGTGAAGGACAACGCGTTTTTGGATTTCAAGGGCGAGACGCCGGACGGCTGGGGGTACTGCGTGTTCGGCAAAGTTGTGGACGGGCTTGATGTCGTTGAAAAGATTAAAAAAGTACGCACCAAGAATGTTGGCTACCATGCCGATGTCCCTGTTGAGCCGGTGACCATCAATTCGGTTCGACGGTTTGAGGCGTAGTGGGCCGATCCGGGGCGGCGGTCTGTAGTGGCGATGTGGACGTTCAGCTGGTTACCAATGAGGAATAGGTGTTGGTTTTGAATGTCGTCTCTGCCTGACGGTCCCTTGTTTTGGAACAGCCTAATGAAAGAACGGCCCGCTGCTCACAGCGGGCCGTTCTTTTGATGGATAGGATTTGCAATAGCGTGGCTACGCTTCCCCCGGGTCGGTCCGGCGGCCTTCCGGCAGGTATTCCTGCAAGGTGCTGCTAACCTTCTCCTGCATTTGTTCCAGGTATTCTCGGGCATTTTCCCTGCGTCGGGTTGCTTCCTCGTGCATCTGATCCAGGTATTGCCGGGCGCACTCTTTGCCCCGGTTGGCCTGGGCCTGCATCTGCTCCAAGTATTGTTTGGCTTCAAGTCGATAGCGGGCCGCGCTGTCCGTGACCAGATCCATGTATTGCCGAGCGCTTTCGATGTAGCGCCGTGCCGCGGCCTCGGCTCTGCTGCGGGCAGCTTCTTCTTTGAGTGAGCAGAAAAGATCCCGTACGGTTACGATTTTTTCCACGAGGTAGGCGTTGGCACCGGCAAAGGCGAAACCGTGCTTGAGCAGACCTCGTTTAGCATTCATCAGTGCCTTGGCGATGCAGTATGGTCCATCTTCCTGCGGGCAGGAAGCCAGGCATTTGTAGGGGCATTTGTGGGGCTTGAGCAAGCCGTTCTTAACCTTGTCCAGGAAGACGTTGCCCACGGCCCGACCGGGCAATCCAACAGGGCTTTGGATCACGCGCAGGTCTTCTTTTTTGGCGTTGACAAAAGCCTTTTTGAATTCAATATCCGCGTCGCATTCTTCGGTGGCCACGAAGCGGGTGCCCATCTGTACGCCTGCGGCTCCCATGTCCATGAATCGAACAATGTCTGCGCCGGAGTAAACTCCGCCCGCCGCGATCACTGGAATGGGGCGGCGTGCCTGCATTTCGAATTCATGCACGGCCTCGATGGTTTGAGGCAGAATTTTTTCCAAGGCAAAGTTCGGATCATCGATCTGCTCGGGCTTAAAGCCGAGGTGTCCGCCTGCTTTCGGCCCTTCTACCACAAAGGCATCGGGCAGACGGTCAAAGCGTTTGAGCCATTTTTTACAAATGAGCTTGGCGGCGCGTCCCGAGGAAACGATGGGAACAAGTTTGGTGTGCGTATTTTCGCGTTGGTCTTCGGGCAAGTGCGCAGGCAGATCCAAGGGCAGCCCGGCACCGGCGAAAATGACGTCGATGCCTTCGCGCACGGAAGTACGGACCAGCTCGGCAAAGTTGGTCAGGGCGCACATAATGTTCACCCCGATGATGCCGTTGGAAAGTGAGCGCGCCTTGCGAATTTCAGTTTTTAAGGCACGCAGATCGGCCTCTTCCGGATTGGAGGCGCGGTCGGGTTCGTACATTCCGATCATGGGGGTGGCGATCACGCCCACGCCGCCCTCATTGGCCACGGCGGAGGCGAGTCCCGAAAGGGAGATACCCACGCCCATGCCGCCCTGTACGATGGGCAGGCGGGCCACAAGGTCGCCGATGTGAAGGCTTGGAAGGGTCATTGTGTTACTCCAGGTAAGAGTGCTCGAAAGATTGTATTGCTCCCGGGGTGAGGGCATACCCGCTTGCCGGTGGATCAGGCAAGAAATTTTTTAACCACCATTTCCGCAAAGGGAATGGAGCAGGTGAACGCCGGGGAAATAGCGTTGAGTACATGCAGGCAGGAGCCTTTCTGCTCTACGCGAAAATCCATTACCATTTCATTGGTGCGTAGGTCCACTAATTGTGGGCGGATTCCCACCTTTGGGGTATCCTTGAGCCATTCGGGGCGGAGTTTGTGGACCAATCGGCGTGCATCGTGGTAAAAGGCCGAGGCGAAATATTTTTTCGGCTCACGGAGAGCTACGGAGCGGAATTTTGAATTTTTAAAAAGTAGAACCGCATCACGATATAAGATGGACGTGGCCTCTTTGTCCAGCCCTTTGAAGAGTCCATAATTTTCCCGTCCAAAGGCGGGTATGGCGGTGGGACCGACATAGGCCTCGCCGTGCACGGATCGCGTCAGGTGGACGCCCAAAAATGGATTTCGGATGTCTGGCACGGGATAGATGTTGCCGTTGACCAGATCGGCTTGCTCTGGAATAACCTTTTTGTATAACCCTTTGAAGGGGATAAGCTGATAATGTTCTGCTCCCCCGTAGTGACGCGCCACTCGGTCGCTGAAGGCTCCGGCCGCGTTGATCAGGGTCTGAAATCCCACCCGGCCTCTGGTGGTGGCCATGGCACGGGGACCGAGCGCGGAGATGAATCCGGTTCCAAAGAGAAACCGAACTTTGCCGGTATCGTTGAGTTCCTGAATCAGGCGGCGCAATACGGCCCCCGGGTCTACCTGGGCGGTTTGAGGAGACCAGAGCGCTTCCTCCACCGTACGGGCGTTGGGTTCAAGCGTGGCCAATTGCCGGGCGTCGATGCGTTCTACGTCGGCTCCGTTTTGTCTGGCCCGTTGGTATAATTCCCGAAGTGCGGGGCGTTCTTTTTCATCTCGGGCCACGATGACCTTTCCGGCGGCCCGCAGAGGCAGGCGATGTTCTTCGCAGTATTCCCGCATGGCCTGGTTGCCCCGGCGGCAAAGTTCGGCGCGGGTTGATCCTGGCGTATAGTAAATGCCTGCGTGGAGAACGCCGGAATTGCGGCCGGAAGCATGTAGCCCTTGCTCCGGCTCTTTTTCCACGATCAGAATATCGGGGGCGCCCTGCCGGACCAGTTCTCTGGCCAATGTCAGGCCTATAATGCCGGCGCCCAGGATGACGATTTCAGCCTGTTCATCAGTATGGATGCGGTCTTTCATTGAGCATACCTTTGAAGCGGGTTGGTTGCAGGGGGATAGACATGCGGGTCATTTGCCGCAGGGACCGCGAAAATCACAAAAGTCACAATGCATCCCTTCCTGCGGAGAGAATACCGGGGCATTGAGCAAATGGACGGCCACAGCCTCAAGGAGTGTGGCGCATTGGGTTTGGATTCGCTCCACGCATTCTTCCGGGGGCATTTTGTCGAAAAGCGTGTACTCTCCGCCGTCTTTTGCAAGCCGGATCCAGGCCGCGTTCCAAGGAACCTCGTTTCTGTCTTCCGCGTACATCCGAAGATAGGCTGGCAACTGCAACCCCCGAACCGCGTCACGGATCCCCGTGAGCAGGGCCGGGTCTTCGGGGTTGGGTTGCTCCATGCGTTTCCATAGAGCGGTTTGGTCCCAAAAACCCCGACGTGGCCGGGAAACCAGGCCTGTTTTGTAATCCATGATAAGCACTCCCTCGTCTCGACGGTCCACCCGGTCGAGTCTCCCATGGAGTACTATGAAGCGGTTCGGCAGTTCGATGCATCCTCGAACCGTTTGTTCCAGTTCCAGAATGCGAGTTTTTTTCTGTTTGGATAAAAACTGTCGCAACCGGAGTGCGCCTGCTTCAAGTAAAGCGCGTTGGGCGTCCAGAGGCATGCGGGGATAAAAGTCGCTCTGCTCCAACGAGGCCGAAAAGGTCTGCACGAGTTTTTCCGCAGGTAAGGTGGAAGGATCCACTTCTCCGGCTTGATCATTTAGGTAGGGGAGAAAGAAATCCCGCAGCGTGTCGTGGATGACGGTGCCGAATTCGGCACGGTCCCCGTCTTCCTCGACTTGTGGCAAGGACCGCAGGGGGGTGAGATAACGATAGTAAAATTGTTTGGGGCAACGCAGATAGCCGTCCAGCTGGGAGGGCGTGAGTCCCTTTTCATCCACGAGTTGCTCCAGGCGTTCCTGTATGAAGGCGGAACGGGGGATGGTGGCGATGCCGTGGCAGACCGGGTCGGAGCGAAACCGGACGGCCGTGAGCGGCGGCTTGTCACCAGGGGCGAGCAGTTCGCCGCGACGCTGCTCTTCCTCCCAAAGGAGTTGTTCCACGTAGCGGGATCGAACGCTTTTTCCTTCCAGCGCACCAGGTTGCACACCGCTTTGATACAGAAGCACGGTGCGTTCCGAACCCTTGACCAGTCGATGAAAGTTGTAGGCCGAAACATGGTCTCGCTCTCTGGCGTCCGGCAGGCCGAGAAGGGGACGAAGAGGATCGGGAAGCAACGGATCCACGGGAGCGTTTCCCGGGAGCCTTTCTTCCACGGCGTCCAGTACGAAAAGTCGTCGGAAACGGAGCAACCGGGTTTCCAGCACGCCCATGACCTGAAGCCCGGTGAGCGGTTCCGCCTCGAAGGAGACGCGTTCTGCCCGGCAGAGTTGGCGGAACAGTGCGGACAGCGTGCGGAAGCCGAGCGGCTCGTGGCTCAGAGCCGTGTCCATGAGTTGCGGGATGACGCTGGTGAGGAGTCGAGCAAGGTATTCGGCATCCGTGACGTAGGCCTTCCAGAGATGGCTTCCGGCCTGAAGCAGGGTTTCGGCCAGTCGTTGAATGGCGCGAGCCATGTCACCCAGGGTTTCGACCGTTGTGAATCCGTCCAGGCAGACATCCAGCAGTTCCAGTCGAAGCTTGTCGGCGAGGTCGGCCTGCTGTCCGTTGAGATCCGAAAGCAGAGCTTCACCATAGGGAGGGAGCCATTGACTCGGATACTGCATGGGGTCACCGGAGCGAACGGTCCCTTCAAGCCAGAGGAGCACGGCCCGGAGCGGAGTCCCATCTTCCGCGCGCAGCATCTTCAGGTAGGGATGGCGTACCAGTTCCAGGAGATCCCGCCAATAATAGCGCCCTTGCTCATCCTGGCCTTCACGGCAGCGCAGCACGCATTCCATAAGCTGGAACAGGGCGGTGCGCTCCAGAGGATAGCCCATGGAGACGTTGACTTCCTTATTTTCCGGCAGATGGTGCAGCACGGGAAGCAGTGCCCCTTCATCGGGCAGCACCACGGCGGTATCGGCCGCGTCCGGATCCCGTTCCAGTTCCTTGCGGAGGGCTGCAAGCTGGGAATGCAGGTCGAATCCCTCAACAAAGGTGATCTGCGGCTCTGAATGTGGCGCGCGGGCGGCGTCGAACAGCTCCACTTCAGCCCCCCATCGACGCATCCAGGCCCGATGCTCAAAGATTGAGGAATGAGTTTTTCCACCTTGCGCCAGGGCCGGGTCCGAATGCCAGAAAACATCCAGCCTGCCTTGCTCCCAAAGTCGGTGGAAAATGGCTTCTTCCACGCCGGACAACGCGTAAAATCCCGCGCAGACCACATCCTTGTCACCCAATCCCAGGGGGGAGGGAGCCTCAAGAGCCTGATCCAGTCGCTGCATGACCAGGTGTGCATCCCGCCCGGGCGTGGTCCAGTCGCGTTGTTCCAGCCCTTTTAGATATTCGGTATGAAACAGAGAAAGATGTTCCAGCAGAGCCGCGGCCCAGTCGATGACTTCCCCCTCCACGTGGCGGATATCCTGTGGGGTGATGCCTTGCCGCAGCATTTCTTCCAGCAGTGCAGCCAGACGGATTCCCCAGGGCAGGAAGCGTTCTTGCTCCAAAGGCAGCTCTCCGAGCAGACCGCCATGATCGCGTCGCAGGCGCAGGGCAATTTCGTGAAGCAGTGCAGCCAGATCCAGTTTTCGTGCGGGCTTTAGTGGAGTGTGGTCCAGGCCGTGGCGTAAGTGCGTGACCATATCCTCAAAGGAGCGCATTTCCGGCAAGAGCCGGGGACGGGGTACCCGGGGATCGGTGGCGAAAAAACGTTTTAGATAGAGAGCCGGGCGTTGGTGGGGAAAAATTATGACCAGGGAGCGCGGGTCTCGTTCCACGGCCATGCGGCCCAGGGCACGGACGAAATCCTGCCGCCAGTCTACAAGACGGATGGAGCGTGAAGGCAAAGGCATGTCAGTGAGCCTCTCTTGATTTGGTCGAACCGGGGACGGCATCCACGGCATGCAGATCCAGATAAACGAGCAGTGCGCGTATCGGCGTGGCCGGATCCCATTGTTCAAGCATGGCTTGATAGGCACCCAGCTGGGGGGCATGTGCGGCATCGCGCCCGCCGGTCTTGAATTCAAGAATCACGGTTTTTGAGGGGCCGAAGTACACCAGGTCCGGTCGTTTGAGGTCCGGGGAATCCGGGGTGTCTCCAATTCCCACCATGTCTGGTTCATGTCGCCCCAGAGCCAGGGCGGGACGCAATTCGTGGTGATCCAAGGCCCAGAACGTCATGTCCGTTACCTGGGTGCGCAGCTCCTCCCGCTCCCCTTCGTCGATCGTGGCCAGAATGGGAAAGTGCAGCATGGCGTTTTGGGTTGCTTGTTCCGCGGCGAGCCGGATTGCGTTCGGGGTCGGGGCATCCAGCGTATTCTGGGAGAGTCGGATGCATTCCATGGCCTTGTGCGCTACATCGCCGCGTAATCGGGCCGTGAGGTCGGCTACTTCCTGCTCCATGTGTCGATAAACGCGTAAACGTGCCTGCCATGAGGGCGGTTGATCATGGGGCGGATCCACATGCCGGGCGGGGACACCTGGTGTGCATTCATCCATAGCCGCAGCTTCGGAAGGTGCTGTTTGGTCTGTGGGCAGGGGCGCCTCTCCGTAGGAAAAGACATGTTCCGTGTCCGGCAGATCCAGGACCAGGTCGATAGCTTTGGTTGCCGGGCTTTTCTGCCGGGGGCGTTTTTGGGGAAACCAAGCATACAATTCCTCTCGTGCCCTGGTCCAGGTTACGTAGAGCAGGTGCAGGTCTTCCAATACTCCGCGCCGTGTTTTGGCTTGATATTCTTCGGTCAGGTCGCTTTTGAGCCGCGTCAGAACCCGGCGGCCGCGTAACTCCACTTCGATGAGTTCCGGGGACGTTGGCCAGGGCCAGAACAGGAAGGGGGTGAAGACCACGGGGAATTCCAGCCCTTTGGATTTATGGATCGTCATGATGCGAACGGCGTCCACGTTTTCCGGCAGGGGAACCTTTTCCTCACCGCTTTTCTTTTCCCAAAAGTCCAAAAAAGTGGCCAGGGAGCCCATGCCCTGTTCGGCAGCGCGGTGGGCCACCTCCTGAAAGCGGCGAACATACAGTTCCGCTCCGGGGTGGCGTTCCGAGATTTGGAAAAAAGTCAGCATTTCCGCAATCAGGTCGTAGGGAGTGAGCAGACCGCTTTTGTTGGCAAAGGGACGGAAGGCATATTCCCACAAGGCGGAATGGTCCCGCTGCACTGCTTTCCACAAAGGGAGCCGTCCTGGACCGCGCTCTAGGCCGGAAAGCCAGTCATGCATGGCCGTGGTGCCTAGCTCGGGGGACAAACCCGGCGGTGGGGCAAGAAGATTGCCCCCGAGCAGGAGTTCCGCCAGGGCCAGATCATCGTGTGGATGTTCCAAAAAACGCAGCAGCGCCGCAAGTTCGCGTACAACCGGGTGACGGTCCAATTGGAGACTGTTTTCCGTGATGACGGGGACGCCGGCCGAGACCAGCCGATCGCAAACCAGGGCAGCGTGATCATGGGAGCGGACCAGGATGGCCATGTCACTCCATGGCCTTCGGGGGCGCACGTTTTCAAGCAGGTATCGGGCCATGGCATCGAGAGCCTCCTGCTCCATTTCGGTGCGGTCGTCGCTTCCAGGGAGACGCTCGATCCGAACAAAGCCACCTGGTTTGGGCGCGGCCTTTTGTTCCGGCGGCATGGATTGGTGTGCGTCCTGAAATTCTGTAGAAAGCGTGCGTGCCAGTTCTGCGGTTTGATCTGCCGTTGCTTTATTGCTTAAGCATTGGCTTGCCAAATCCGCGTTGAGGTCGGGATCGGCCAGCCGGGTGAAAAAGAAATTATTGAAGGCCACCACCCGTTCGCTGCTGCGCCAGTTGTGGGGCAGTTGGTCCGTGTGATTTTTTGCTGCTACGGAGTCCAGCTCCGGCCGGGTCCGGATTTCATCGAAAAGTTCCGCGTCTCCGCCGCGCCAGCCGTAGATGGCCTGTTTGACGTCGCCAACGTAAAAGAGGCTGCCGCCCTTGGACAGACATTCCTCGGCAAGAGGGGTGACTGCGGCCCATTGGTCGAGGCTGGTGTCCTGGAATTCATCAATGAGCAGGTGGTGCAGACGGCCGCCCAGACGGCAGAAGGCGTCCGGGGCGCCGCCGCCCTGTTCGAGTTGGTCGCGGACCAGACGCGACAATCCCTGTCCGAGAATCTGGCCTCGTTCCCGTTCGATGTCAGAAAGTTTTTCAGAAAGCTGCCAGGCCAAAAGTACGCAGGGAGCCAGATGGATGGCCCCGGACACGATGGCCTGTTCTCGTCCGTATCGCGCCAGTGTTTCCTTGAATCGGGCATACAGGATATCGTCTTCCGGTTCCAGAAGAGGGCGGGATGCTTTGACGACGCATGGCGTGAGGTCTTCCTTGGCGGCGTAGGCCGAGGTGTGTGGAGCCGCTTGCCGGAAGGCGGTATCCCGGCACTTGCCGAGAAATGTTAAAAATCTTTTGTCGCTTTGAATGCCTTTGTCCACAAGACGTTTTTCCAGGGCAACGGTCGCCTGGATCATGGATTTATGAGCGGGGCGCAGCAGTTCGGACAGTTCGTCCTGATTCGTGCAAAGGGAATTGCCCGACTGGCGCAGGTGAAGCATGATTTCCCGTAGGCGTTTGCGGATTTTATCCGCCACCCAGAACCCTTCGGATTGTTCTTCCCGGAGCAGTATGTCGAGCGCATGTTCCAAAAGGAGGCGTTCCGGGGAGTTTTCTTCCGTGCAGGCCGCCTGAAAACGCTCCAAAACCGAGGCGAACAATTCTTCGTCTTCAAAGGCCAGTTCAAAGTCGGGCGGAATGCCGGCATCCAGAGCGAACATGCGCAGGAGCATGTTTAGCAGGCTGTCGATGGTGCGGATGTTCAGCCGTTGATAACGGCGCAGGATGCGTTCCAACATCTCCCGGGCCTGTTCCTTGGGCCAGTCCGCGCTTTGTCCGCCGTCGCATTGCAGGGCAGTGCGCTTCAATGCGCTTACAACCCGCTCCTTCATTTCCGCGGCGGCTTTGTTGGTAAATGTCGCGGCCAGTATTTCCGGCCAGCAGTGGCCCGAGGGAACGCCGCGCTTGCAGACAAACCCTTCGGTTTCCGGGGCGGCTTGCCGTAGCAAATGCAGGAATTGTCGAGTCAGGATGAAGGTTTTTCCCGACCCTGCCGAAGCCTTGATCTGACGTAATTCCGAATTCATTTGCGTTCCTCATGCTTCGTCGAAATCATGGCCCGGGCTGGAGCGGAGGAGGATCCCCGGCGGATTCCGCCGACCACCACCAGGAATACCGCGGCAAGGATCAGAATGCTGCCGCCGTAGCCCCAAAGACCAAAGCGTTCCCCAAAGAAGATGTATGCCAGCACCGCCGCCACCACGGGTTCAAAAGTGGCCAGCACCGCCGCACGCGTGGCTTCCAGGCGTTTGAGTCCGGCATAGTAGGCGGAGAATGCGCCATAGGAGGTCACGGCAGCCAGGAGCAGGAGCAGGATCCAGGCCGTGGGCGTCTTGTGGGCGAACTCGACGAAGGGCAGCAGGCTCAGCGCGCCTACAGGCATGGCGTAGACGAAGATGGTTGGCGTATCGTATTTGGTTAAATATTTTTTCCCGAAGATATAATAGAGGGCGTAGGTAAAGCCCGCGATCAGTCCGATGAGGAGTCCCAGCGGTTCCAGATCAAGATCGGCGCCACCCCCGGTGAGTTGCGGTCCCAGGCTGATGGCGGCCACGCCGGCCACGGTCATGACGACGCAGGCCAGCTTGAGCGGGGTGAGGGCTTCACCAAGGACCGCACGGGAAAGCAGAGCGACCCAGGCGGGGGCGGTATAGAGCAGGACGGCGGCCAGGGCCACCCCGTTTTTGCTGATGGCCATTTGGTATGATCCGTAAAATACGGAAATGCAGACCAGACCGAAGCAGAGCAACGGGAGCGTGTCCACGGGGGATATGCGGGCCTGTCCGTTACGCAAGGCATGGATCAGAAAAAACACCCAACCAAAACCGGCCCGCCAGAATGCGGCTTCCAGCGGGGATATGCCTTCGGCAAAAATGTATTGGGAGATGAGTCCGATCAGCCCCCACATAAAGGCGGCGGCCAGAACGTACAAGCAACCTCGAAGATCCACAGGCGGTTCTCCTTGCGCAAGGGCGGCGGACGGATGCGCCCGCCGCCTGGTTACAGATCCAATTTGATGCCGATGCCTTTTTGCAAGGCCCGCTCATGAATCAACGCGCCGGTCATGATGTCGTGGGTCGCCACGCCCATGAGGACGGCTCCGCGCAGTCCCTCCCGAACACCGGGATGCAGGCCCGAGCAGATTTCTCCCATGTCCGCGTAGAGTCCTTCCGACGTGGGATATCCCTGTTGGAAGTATACGCCTTGATCCTGGGTCCAAAGGTATTGATGCCGATTGTCCACGGTGAAGTTTTCCGCGAAAACATCGGCTTCAAAGGCAGCGTCGTAGTCCACGGCAATGGCCAGAACATTTTCCTTGAGCCAGGAGCGAGGAATGAAACGATCCGGAGTTTCCACAATGGGGGTGCAGGTCACCACCACATCCGCGCCCGTTACGCTGGCCAGTACGTCGTTGCTGGTCACGAAATCCATGTTTGGAAGCTGTTGCTTCATCTCCGCCACAAATCGTTCGGCCTGCGCCGGGAACACATCATAGACTTGTGCCCGGTTGAGATTGGGGAAGACTTCGGCCATGGCCAGGAGGTTCACCCGGCCCTGCACCCCGAGACCGATGATGGATACGGTTTCCGTCGCCGGGTCGCCGAAATGCCGGGCATAGACGCCCGAAGCCGCGCCGGTTCTCCAGGCCGTGATCCAGGCGGCATCCATGAGCGCCTTGACTATTCCCGTTTCCGGGTCGAGCAGACAGAATATGCCGGTGATGTAGGGCAGCCCTTTCTTTTGATTTCTGGGGTAGCCGGAAACGCATTTGACCCCGCTTTGGTCAATATCGCCCCCGATGTGACAGGGCATGGCATGGACAAAGCAGTCCTCCCGGGGGTGGATGCCTATTTTGGCGGGCATCTCCACCTCATCGCGCCCCAATGCGGCGAAGCCGTTTTCCACAGCATCCATGACCTCGGGCATGCCGATGCCCAATGACTCGATATCCCGCATGGAAAGCCACAAGACCTCAAAGCTCATGCGTCACCTCCGTTCGGTGTTTCCGTGGACGGAACAGGGAGCAATTTTCTCCCTGCTAAGGGGTTTCAGTAATAGGCTTTTTGCGGCAATGCGTAAAGCGTTCTTGCCCGTTCGCCCAGGACGGGATACCAATGGGCATGCGCAGGGAAATGCTTGTTTCAGAGCGCTGGGCGGGTATCCGTCTGGATCGCGTCCTTGAAGAAATTCTGCCCGAGCTGGGGCTTCGTGGTCGTCGTCGAATGATCCAGGAGGGATTGGTTCGGGTGGATGGCCTTTTGCGCCCCATGGCGTACAAACTTCGCACCGGCCAGAATGTGACGGTTGAGCCGAAGGCGGACGTGTCCGAGCATCTCTCTGCGACCGGCAAAGTGCGCGTGGTTTCCCGGTGCGGAGCCTTTGTCGCGCTGGCCAAGCCTTCGGGGTTGCATTCGGCAGCCCTGGCCGGGGGCGGCGGACCGAGCGTGGAAGCGTTGTTGCCCTCCCTGTTTCCCGGGCAGTCGGCGCAATTGTTGAACCGTCTGGATTGGGGGACTTCCGGACTCCTGCTGGTAGGCTTTGGGGCAGCTGCGGCAACATGGTTTCGTGAACAGGAAGCCCATGGCAAGGTGGACAAGGAATATGCCGCCGTGGTGGGCGGCACGGTGTCGGAGACCGGTGTAACCTGGCGGCGGGCCTTGGATATGGCTCGTCGGCGTCGCACCCGGGTCATGTCATCAGACGATCCGGATCCGGCACGCTGGACCCATTTGTTGAAGGCGACCCCTGTTGTCTTGTCTGCTGTTGCCTCCCACGATTCCCTGGCCCTGGTGCGGGTGCGCATTGGCCGGGGGGCCAGGCATCAGATCCGGGTTCATCTGGCCGCCGCAGGACACCCCATAGTGGGCGACACCTTCTATGGCGGCTGTCCGGCCGAGAGGTTGTACCTGCATCACGAACACCTTGTTTTTCCGCTGGAGGATGGCGAGCGGTTTGAAGCGGTTTGGCCGCATGGCTGGCCCGTATCCATGGAATAAAAAAAGGCGCGAATCGTGTCCGCGCCTTTGCATGTGATGTGCTTTTTAGTGGGATTCAGGTGTCGGCCAGCCCATTTTCCTTGGGATCAACGTAGAGGTAGCGCTTGATCTTGTGGGTCGGAGTCTTTTCAAAGGGATCCGGATGCTCCACGATTTTTATGATCCGGGCAAACGACGCCACCATGCCGTTGATCTCGCTGCGGAGGGATTCCAACTGTTCCTTGAGCTTATCCCGCACATCGGATTCAATCATCTTATGCAGGCCGTGAAGTTTGTCGAGCTGTTCGTAATCCAGATGGACACGGGCCGTGAGTTTCCCTTCGTGGCTGTAGACCAGGGATTCCAGGACGTATTCCCGCTCATTGAGCATGGCTTCGATTTCTTCGGGGTAGATGTTTTCCCCGCTGGGACCGAGAACCACGTTTTTGCTTCGGCCTTTGATGTATAAAAAACCGTCTTCGTCCAGCACACCGAGGTCGCCGGTCTTGAGCCACTCCCCGTCAAAGGTGCTTTCCGTCAGTTGCGGGGCTTTGTAATAGCCTTTCATCACGATGGGACCGCGAATGAGAATTTCGCCTTCCCCGGTGTCCGGGTGGGGATTTTCAATGCGGATGTCCACACCGGGGACCGCATAGCCGCATGCGCGATACCGGACTTCGTCCGGCGAAGCCCCTGTGACCATGGGCGAGGTCTCGGTCATGCCGTAGCCTACGGAATAGGGGAAGCCGCCGTTGAAGAGAAAGCGTTCCACCTCGGGGGAAATGGGCGCGCCGCCGATACACATACAGCGCATGGCCCCGCCAAAGGATTTGTGGAGTTTCTTGCAGGCCATGCGGTGCAGGGCTTTTTCCGACCCTTTGAACTTGAGCAGTCCCCGCGTTATGGCACTGGACCGAAACTTTGGCATGATCTTGTTTTTATATATTTTTTCGATGATCAGCGGCACGATGAGCAGGAACGTGGGTTTGATCTTTTGTAGTGCGGGCAGCAGGGTGCGCGGTGTGGGCGGCTTTTGGAGGTAACGGACGCTGGCGCCGTAGAACAGGGGGATGACCAGTCCAAGGGTACACTCGTAGGTATGCGCCAATGGCAAAACCGAGACCATGCGTTCATCGGGTGTGAATTCTACAAGGTCAGCCGTTGTTTCGGCATCGTAGACGATATTTTTATGGGTGAGCATCACCCCTTTGGAATGCCCTGTGGTACCCGATGTGTAGATGATGGAGGCGAGGTCGTCCTCCTCTATTTCCGGCTGTTTTCGGTCCAGCACGTCCATGGCGTACTGGCGGAGCCGTTCGAGCTGGGCGCGTCCGGCCCGCACTGTGTCACGTAGCCGTTCCCGCATGTCCGTACCTTGGAGAAGGCGCAGGTCGTCCAGGCGGATGATGCTTGCCAACTCCGGGAATTCGCCGCCCTTTAGCTTGCTCAAGAGTTTTTCGGAAACGAAAATTGCCTTGGCTTCGCTGTGTACGAGGATGTGTTGCACCGCATTGTCATGAAAGTCCGGCAAGATGGGGACGACGACAGCGCCCATGGTGGTGATGGCGAAGTAGGCCACCCCCCAGTTGGGCATGTTGGTGCTCAGCAGGGCCACCCGATCGCCCGGACGGATTCCGCGTTTATGCAGCAGCGCGGAAAGGGCGCGGACCTGTTCGGCGAATTCACCGTAGGTCATGGGGTCGCCGTCCACGAATCCCAAGGCCGGGCGGTCGGCAAAGAGGCTTGCGCTTCGCTCCAGCACGGCGTTGAGGGTGCGTTTTTCCAGTTTGTCGAGTTGTTTCACAATCTGATCCTTTGGATGGTTCCGACGGTGGCCGGGGGTGCCCGACAGCTGATGGAATCCTGGTCCCGCTAGGAGAGCAGCGCCTTGGCGAAATCGCTTCCTTCAAAGGGGCGCAGGTCTTCCATTTTTTCTCCGAGGCCCACATAGGTGATGGGCATGTTGAATTGCAGGGCCACAGCCACGACAACGCCGCCTTTGGCCGTTCCGTCCAATTTGGTGAGAATCAGTTCATCAACGCCCACGGCTTCGTGAAAGAGTTTCGTCTGGGAAAGGGCGTTCTGGCCCGTGGTGGCGTCCACCACCAGTACGCTTCGGTGTGGGGCGCCCTCATGCTTTTTGCCCACGACGCGCTTTATCTTTTTCAGTTCTTCCATAAGGTTGGCTTTGGTATGCAGGCGTCCGGCCGTATCCAGAAGGAGCAGGTCGTATCCTTCGGCCAGCGCCTTGTCCATGGCTTCATAGGCTACGGCGGCGGGATCGGTATTGGGAGCTTTGGCAAAAAAGCCTGCACCCACGCGGTTGGCCCAGACTTCCAGCTGTTCGATGGCGGCGGCTCGGAAGGTATCGCCTGCTGCGATGAGCACCTTCTTTCCCTGCATTTGGGCGCGGTGGGCAAGTTTGGCAATGGTCGTGGTCTTACCCACGCCGTTGACACCCACCATCATCAGCACTTCCGGCGGGTTAACGGCCTGGATGCGTCGCGGGCCTTTGAATATTTCTTCCAGTTCGGCTTTGAGCAGGCTGCGGAATTGTTCCGGATCGTTGGTTCCCTGTTTGCGGGCGCGGGTTTTAAGGTTCTCCATGAGCATCTGGGATGCCTCGAAACCAACATCGGCCATGATCAGAATTTCTTCCAGCTCTTCCCAAAACGCGTCGTTCATTTCGCCATGGCTGGAAACCAGGGAGTCGATGCGTTTGGTAATTTGTTCCTTTGTTTTGGAAATCCCTTCGGATAATTTGAGGAAGAGGCGGTCTCGCTCGTCCTCTTCATCTTCCAGATCCAGAGCCAGGGCCAGGCGGAATTGCAGTTCCGACCGGAATTCATCCACTTGTGAATAGCCCATGTCCACAAGCCAGGTGTTGAATTTGGCCACGAAGTCACGGGCTTCTTCAATGGGGGCACCCAGCGCCTCAAAGAGAAAGAGCAGGCGTTCGTCCAGAGCCTGACCTTTCTCTTCAACATCGCGCAACAGGGCTTCGAGCCATTGCGAGAGCCGGGGTTCGGCCTGGCGGAGAGCCAGGGTCAGTTCTTCGCGCCAGGGCGCATCGGCGGTATCGGAGTGCAGGGCGTCCGGGGACGCGTCAGCCGTCGGTTGTGCGGCAGCCTGCTCCGTTTTCGGCTCGTCGCCGTGCCAAAGTTTTTTGAGTTTCGTAAAAAATCCCATGAAAGCTCCTTGGGTCGGGCTGTTGTGCGGTCTTTGGTGGGGGAGGTTGTAGCCCAGGCCGGGCCGACGCGCAAGAATGTTGCCATTTGTCCACGGCAAGGCTACAAACCCGCCCATGAAACGCGTGAAAATCCATGATGTCCTGGCGGCGGACGCGGCGCTGGGCGAGATCGTCGTCAAAGGCTGGGTCCGCACCAAGCGTGACTCCAAAGGTTTTTCTTTCCTTGAAATCAATGACGGCTCCTGCCTGAAAAACGTTCAGGTGGTCATCGACCACACGCCTGAGATTGTTGCGGAGCTGGACAAGATCACGACCGGAGCCTCGGTCCGTATCGACGGAACCATGGTGGAAAGTCCGGGCAAGGGGCAAAAGTGGGAGGTTCGGGCCTCCACTATCCGTCTCCTCGGGGCGGCGGATGCGGAAACTTTTCCACTGCAAAAAAAGCGGCATTCTGATGAATTCCTTCGGGGCATTGCGCATCTGCGTCCCCGCACCAATAAATATGGCGCCATATTCCGCATTCGTTCCGAAGCGGCGCAGGCCGTCCACTCCTTTTTCCATGAGCGTGGGTTCCGCTATGTGCATACTCCTATTTTGACTGGCTCGGATTGCGAAGGAGCCGGAGAGATGTTCCGGGTGACCACTCTGGAACCGGGGGAACGGAACATTGAGGAGGATTTTTTCGGCAAGCGGACCGCGTTGACGGTTTCCGGCCAGCTTGAGGCAGAGTTGATGGCTCTGGCTCTTGGCGACGTGTATACGTTTGGGCCGACGTTCCGGGCGGAAAACTCCAATACTCCCCGTCATGTGGCGGAATTTTGGATGATTGAGCCTGAGATGGCCTTTGCCGATCTTGAGGATAACATTGAATTGGCCGAGTCCATGACCAAAAGTGTGATCGGCAAAGTTCTTGATGCCTGCGCCGACGATGTGGAGCTGTTCGCCAAGTTTGTGGACAAGCAGCTTATGCCCACGCTGGACAATATCATGCAAAATGAATTTGTCCGTTTGCCGTATCGCGAGGCCGTGGATATTTTGCGCAAGACCAAGAAAAAATTTGAATATCCTGTGGAATTCGGTACGGATCTGCAAACCGAGCATGAACGTTTTTTGTCCGAGGAAAAGTTCAAGCGGCCGGTGGTGGTTTATGATTATCCCAAGTCCATCAAACCGTTTTACATGCGTTGCAATGACGACAATGAAACCGTTGCGGCCATGGACGTGCTTGTACCCCGCATTGGTGAACTGATCGGCGGATCACAGCGCGAGGAACGGTTGGACGTGCTGCAGGAGCGGATGGCGGAAATGGAATTGTCCGAGGAAGAATACTGGTGGTACCTGGATACGCGCCGGTTCGGTTCTGTTCCCCACGCCGGGTTCGGAATGGGATTCGAGCGCCTGCTCATGCTGATCACCGGAGTGACCAACATCCGCGACGTGATCGCTTTCCCGAGAACGCCCCGTCATCTGGAGTTTTAATCTGCTGAGTCGATCGGGCTTGTGGTGAGACCGGTCATAATGAAAGCCCCCTGTCGCGTTGAGCGGTCGGGGGCTTTTCATATTTCAATCCAAAGCGGGCAGGGCGGTTACGTTTGATCGGCATGGAGCGTGGGCAAGCGCACAAATGAGGCATGGTTTGCTCCGCGAAGAAGCAAGTAGGACTGGACTTGCAGCTCCAGCAACATAAGCCCCTCTTGCTGGAGCAAACTTCCAAGGTGTTGATGTTGTTGTGAAAATATCCGGAGAATGTCTCGTCTGTCCGCGGGGCAAGCATGAAGCAAAACCGTACCGTTGACAGTCAGAGCCTGGATTTGTGAGCGCTGATGCTCCTGTTCACGGGAGTCCACGAGCAGACTGGCTTTTGGTGATTGTCGCAGGTTATCAATTTTTTTACCTTGACCGGGGCTTAGTAACCAGATCGTATCTTGTTCCGGGTGGTGGACATAGGCCATGAGCGAGGTGTGCGGTCCTTGAGCCGGATTATACGTAGCCAGAACGCCCATGTCTTGTCTTTGCAGCAAGCCCCGGGCTTCTGTAATCGTTTGCCGATTCTGTTCTTCCGTGGGGGAGACTTTTTTCATTTGCTTCATTTTGATTCAGAATTGGAGCTTCGGCAAGAAAAAAACGGTCCCTGGCATCAGGAACCGTTGCATTTTAAGAAATTCAAGTTGGTTGGCGGCTTATACCAACGGGAAATATACTTCGGTTACGAGTTGTTCGGCCGGCGTGTGTTTGGGATCGGTGAGGTAGATTTCCACTGACGGGCCATCGCGCAGTTCACAGCCGGAAGAGGGCAGCCATTCTCCCATGATCCGGATGTAGGAGTCCTCCAAATTCTCAAACGGTCCCAGGTGGCGGTACATTCCCCATTTGCCGCCGAAGACCTCCTGAATCCCGACCGCACCATTGGGCATGACGCTCGGCGGGACATTCATGCAGGCATCGTATCGGATTTTGTCTGGAGGGGTTATTTGCGGATCGTCGTGGCAGACTCCGTAGAACCGGGTTTCCGGGCCGATGATGCCATTGCTTCCCGCCCATGCGCAAAGTTGGTTCCAAACGGAATCCACTTCCGTGTACGGGCCGACGTGACGCATGTACGCCACACGAATCGGGCTGATTTCCTTGATTTCAATTTCCATGGCGACCTCCGTGGATGGTTTGGGTGGTGTTACAAAGAGGGTCCGACGCTGCTCCCCAGAAAGGTAATGAACTCCTGATTGCATCTTTGGATACAGCGTGTTGCGCATTCGACTTCGGTAAGCAGTCGGGGGCGAACCAAACATGCGCCGAAAGACTCGACAAAATGCTTCCGGGGTTTCATATCCTGCATCCAATGCGATGTTCGTGACGTTTTGATCCGTAACAAGCAGCCGCAGAGCGGCCCGTTCCAGTCGGAGCCTGCGTATGTGTTCTCCCAGAGATTCTCCCAGCATACCTTTGAAAAAACGATGGAAATGAGCTTGTGAAAAGCAGGCGATATTCGCCAGCTCGCGGACATCCAAATCCTGATCCAGATTTTCCTGAATGTGTTGAAGAACTTTGAGAATGCGTTCTTGATAATTCGTTTTCGTTGAATGCCGCATGCGTGTTCCGTTTTGGGTATTGTGTCCTGCACCCATGTCTGAAGGGGGCGTCTTTGTCTGTTGTCCTAGTATGTTCATACCGTGTAGAGGAATCTATTCATCTTTACCTGACCGTATTTCGCAATTTGCGCTCTCACAACCCCTTTGCCGTGGGGCGAAGGTTGTTTTCCGGTCGGAGATGGAACGGATTGTGGTATGGAATGTGTGGTCGGGTTGACATCGGGACAAGGGGAGAGCAAACAGCTACACTATGGTAATAGTGAATGGTTTATTGAAAAGTTCCGTTGAGATCCCGAAGGAGTTTGCATGAAGCCGCAGGATTACATTGATCTGGAGAACCGGTACGGTGCGCAGAACTACAAACCGTTGGACGTGGTTCTCAGCAAAGGGGAGGGCGTCTGGGTCTGGGATGTGGAAGACAATCGCTACATGGATTGCCTTTCCGCGTATTCCGCCGTGAACCAGGGCCATTGTCATCCGCGTATCGTGGCGGCGTTGCAGGAGCAGGCGGAGCGGTTGCCGTTAACATCCCGCGCCTTTCGCAATGATCAGCTCGGGCTTTTATATGAAGAACTCTGCCGATTGACCAACTCTCACAAAGTCCTGCCCATGAATTCTGGAGCCGAAGCCGTGGAAACGGCCATCAAAGCCGTGCGTAAGTGGGGCTACATGGAAAAGGGCGTTCCAGAAAATCAAGCCGAGATAATTGTTTGTGCGAATAATTTTCATGGGCGCACCATCTCCATCGTAAGTTTTAGTACGGATTCTGGTGCGCGTGCCGGGTTCGGCCCATTCACTCCCGGATTCCGGGTCATTCCGTTCGGGGACGCACAGGCTTTTGAACAAGCCATCACTCCTCACACCGTAGCGTTGTTGGTGGAGCCGATCCAGGGAGAGGCCGGGGTGATCATCCCGCCGGAAGGATATCTGCGCCGGGTTCGTGAACTGTGCGACACGCACGGTATCCAGTTGATTCTGGACGAAATCCAAACAGGACTCGGGCGGACCGGGAAATTGCTTGCGGAGGAGCACGAAGGGATCGAGGCGGACATTACGTTGATCGGCAAGGCGCTTTCAGGAGGACTGTATCCGGTTTCTGCCGTGCTATCCAATACCGAGGTGTTGGGCATCCTCCGGCCCGGGGAGCATGGTTCCACCTTCGGAGGGAACCCGTTGGCCTGCGCCGTGGCCCGTGCCGCGCTGAACGTGTTGGTGGAGGAGGGGCTTATTGCCAATGCGGAATTGATGGGACAGCGGTTCATGAAAGGGCTTCGGGCCATTGCAAATCCTGCCGTGCGCGACGTCCGGGGGCGCGGGTTGCTGCTGGCCGTGGAGCTTGATCCTTCGGCTGGCGGGGCAAGGCCATATTGTGAACGGCTTAAGGAAGCGGGGTTGCTGTGCAAGGAAACACATGAAAATACGATTCGGTTCGCTCCGCCGCTCGTGATTACGGCTGAGCAGGTCGATTGGGCTTTGGAACGTATCTCGTCCGTTTTGAGTGCCTGAGTGCGTATGGGGCGCAGCTGTTGAAATACGCTGTTGAATGAATTGATGGAGGAATCGAATATGGTCGAAAACGTCATCATCATGGGAGCCGCCGGTAGGGATTTTCATAATTTTAACGTCTACTTCCGCAATAACGAGCGGTACAGGGTCGTTTGCTTCACAGCCACGCAGATTCCCAATATCGATGGGCGAAAATATCCGGGCGTACTGGCTGGAGCAGCCTATCCCGACGGCATTCCCATTGTTTCGGACGACCAGCTGGAAGAACTGATTCGCAAGTATCAGGTAGATCTTGTAGTTTTTTCCTATTCCGACATCCCGCATGTGGAGGTAATGCATAAAGCGTCCATCGCCACGGCGTGCGGTGCCGATTTTATGATCATTGGCGCGCCGTATACCATGCTGGAATCCTCTAAACCCGTGATTTCCGTATGTGCTGTGCGCACGGGATGCGGTAAATCCCAAACCAGTCGGGAGGTCATGCGGATTGTGCAGTCCCTGGGGCGGCGAGTGGTGGCTGTCCGCCACCCTATGCCGTACGGAGATCTGCTGAAACAGGAAGTCCAGCGTTTTGCGGACTATGCGGATCTGGATCGGCACGAGTGCACCATTGAGGAGCGGGAAGAGTACGAACCCGTGATCCGCATGGGCGGCATCATTTATTCCGGCGTGGACTACGAGAAAATCCTCCGGCGTGCCGAGCAGGAGGCCGATGTGGTGGTCTGGGACGGCGGGAACAATGACACCCCGTTCTATCGCCCCGATGTGAATATCGTGGTCTTTGATCCGCACCGCGTGGGCCATGAATTAACCTACCACCCGGGTGAAACGAATATGCGCATGTGTGACATCGCGGTCATCAATAAAGTGGACAGCGCCGATGCAGAAGATGTTGAGCAGTTGCGCCGAACCATCCGGAAGTGCAACCCGGTAGCGGAAATCATCCTGGCGGAGTCCGAGTTGATCGTGGACGCTCCAGACCTGTTGCGGGGGGCGCGGGTTCTGGTCGTGGAAGATGGTCCAACCCTTACGCATGGAGAAATGCGCTTCGGTGCCGGAGTGGTCGCGGCGCAGCGTCATGACGTCGCGCAGATTGTGGATCCACGGCCCTACCTGCAAGGGACATTACTTGATACGTTTGAAAAGTATCCCGAAATAGGCTCCATATTGCCGGCTATGGGCTATTCCAAGGAGCAAATCAGAGACTTGGAAGCGACCATCAATGCAACGGATTGCGATGTCGTTGTGTCCGCAACTCCCATCGACCTGACGCGCATACTAAAGGTAGATAAACCCTTGGTTCGAGTTGAGTACGCGTATAAAGATAATAGTGAAGATGGGTTAGAGGCATGTCTGACACGGCGCTTGAATGGTTGAGCCTAAGAGCATGGGCAAAGGATAGAGTCTAAGGCTCAAAAGGGGTTGAGAAAAGATAAAAAAATTATCTTATTTTAACAGGTGGTTAGATTTTGAACAGTGTTTTGTGGTTCAAAGGGGGGTTGACCGCAGGTGCGTATTTGCATAGATACCCCCTTCGCCGCTGACGGCGGAGGTGAACGGAGTCGCAAGGCAAGCGCCTTGAAAAAAAGCAAAAAAGTGCTTGACTCCACTCGGGCGAAAGCCTAAACATCCACCTCCGCGACAAGGCGGGGAGCGATTCGGCGTCCGGGGCAATATGCTCCGCATAAAAAAGCAAATTAACGCTTGACTCCGAAAAGGCAAAAGCCTAGAAAGCTCCTCCGCCGCATGAGCGGGGAGCGGATTGGAGTCTCGGGGCAAACGCCCTGAAAAAAAGTTGCAAAAAGCACTTGACTCCGAAAAGGCAAAAGCCTAGAAAGCTCCTCCGCCGCAAGCGGAACGTGTTTCGGAGTCTCGGGGCGGATCGCTTCGAAAAAAAAGTGAAAAAAGCACTTGACTCCACTTGGCGGATCGCCTAGAAGCACACTTCGCCGCCACGAACAAATTGGTTCGGCGGCCTGATCTCTGAAAGTCCGAAGAATGGGGTT
>NZ_FUYC01000018.1 GCF_900167125.1 Paucidesulfovibrio gracilis DSM 16080 | reverse complement strand
TCGTGACTGCCCCCGTTTTTGGTGTAGACCCGGGTAAGTGGACATGCCCGGAACAGTTCGCTTTCGTGACTGCCCCCGTTTTTGGTGTAGACCCCATTTGAGTCACCACGAAAAAGGGGTTTCGGATACTATCCGAAACCCCTTGGCTCTCGTCGTGGTCGGGATGAGAGGATTTGAACCTCCGGCCCCCTGAACCCCATTCAGGTGCGCTCCCAGACTGCGCTACATCCCGACGAAGCGAGGGAGTTACTACCTCTGGGCCGACTGCTTGTCAACGATCTTTGAGCATTTTTTTCAATTTTTCTTAAGAATCGTTGTTTCGTAGTTTGCGGAGAAGAAGACTAAATGTTCCTTTTTGACAAATATTCTTTTTAATCTCGGAATGTTACAGGAAGATGAAAAGGGAGCATGAGATAGTGGTCAACCATGCCCGTCAGACGTGTTAATCGGAAAAGAATGCCGAACGGTCCCAGTGGATTTTGCCCTGGGATTTACGTTGTTTTCGCAGCAGTACGTAGAGTGCTCCGGCACCGCCGTCCGCGGCGCGGGCCGTGCAGAAGGCCAACACGACGCGTTTGAGAGGTTCTCTGGTCAGCCAGTTTTGTACGGAGCGACGGAGAATGCCTTGTCCTCCAGGGGAGTTAATGCCGCGTCCTGTGACGAGAAGAACGCATCGCCGTCCCTGCAGATATGATTCTTTAAGGAAAAAGACCATGGCGTCATAGGCTTGTTCCGCATTCATGCCGTGCAAGTCGAGATGCCCCTCATGGCTTAGGGTTCCCGCTTTGAGTTGGTTGAATGTCTTGGCATCCAGCCCTTTGACGTACCCGTGCATGTATTCTTCCGTGAACTCCAACTCAAAATCCACTTCACCCCGTACGAATTTGTCGAGGTACTCCTTAGCATCTTCATCAATGGAGGAAGGTGCAGGAGCCGGAGGCGCGCTTTCCGGGGCTATTTGCCTTCCTTGACTTTCATCCAGGGGTGCCACGCCTTGCATGGCGCTGAAAAACATGTGCTCATCATCCGGCTCGGCCCGGGGGGTATTATCCTTCGCGGATGAGGGCTCTTTTTCTTCATCCACAAGGCCTAGGCGTTCACGCACCTTCTCTACGACGCGTTCATGTTTGGGACGTTTCTTTTTCTTTTCTCCAAAGCTAACGGATTGAAGAGCATCAAGGGAGTTCAGCTTTTTTTTGGCCATGACCTTTTCCTTGGTTTTGCCCCGCTTGGCCCGCGGGGTGCAATATCTTCTGTGCACGGCCTTGACTTTCGGCAATGCGTGGACATGTTGGAAAATGAAGCGCCGCGTTTGCGGCTGGACTTGCCGAGCTGTGTCAAGTAATAAACCCGGCTCGTTGAATGTCAATATAAGTGAGGAATCCGATGCTCAAGATCGAAAATCTGCATGTTGAAATCGACGGGCGGGAGGTGCTCAAGGGCATCGACCTGGAGATCAACGAAGGAGAGACCTTCATTCTCTTCGGGCCCAACGGTTCCGGCAAAACGTCGTTGCTTATGACCCTGATGGGGTTTTCAGGATATGAGGTGACCAAGGGACGCATATTCTTTAACGGTGAGGACGTGACCTACGCGCCGACGTATGAACGTGCGCGGCTGGGGATTGGGATGTCCTTCCAGCGTCCGCCTACCATCCATGGCCTGCGCACCCGCCATCTGGTGCAGATGTGTGCCCGCGGGCATGAAGTGGATGTGGATGAAATGGCCCGCAAAGTGAACTTTGATCATTTTTTGGAGCGCGATATCAATGCGGGATTTTCCGGTGGAGAGATCAAGCGTTCCGAATTGCTCCAACTCATGGCCCAAAATCCTCGGCTGGTACTTTTCGACGAGCCGGAATCCGGTGTAGACTTGGAAAATATGCAACTGGTGGGCAAGGTGGCCCGCTCCATCTTGGATGGGGATGTGCAGCCCCGGGCGGATTTGAGCATGAAGGAACAGAAGATGCAAAAGCGTAGGACTTCCGGGTTGATCATTACGCATACCGGATACATTTTGGATTACGTGAATGCTGATCGCGGCCAGGTGCTCTACAACGGACATCTTTGCTGCGAAGCTCGTCCCCGGGACATCCTGGAGCATATTCAGGAATATGGTTACCAGGAATGCGTGAAGTGCCTGAACTAACCCCGCTCGATTCGGGTGAGGAGATATATGTCTATGCGTGATGTCGATCTTAAGCAATTCGAATTTAAGGGCCGGGAACACGAAGCCATCACAGGACTTGATACCCTGGACAAGGCTGATCAGGAACAGCTGCTCATGGCCGGTGTGGTTTCCGATGAGAGCAACAGGAGTGCCTCATATCTCCAGATGGACCATTCCGCAGTGCATTGCCGTTCGCATAATGATGCCGTGGAAATCATGGACATCAAGGACGCCTTGAAGAAGTACGACGGACTCAAGGATTATTTTTGGACCTTGGTTGATAAGGATAAGGACGACTACACCCGTTCCGCAGCGGAAAATCTGCATGGCGGATACTTTATCCGGGTCAAGGCCGGGGCAAAGGTCGAACAGCCCATTCAGTCCTGTCTGATGCTCAAGTCCGAGCAAGTTGGCCAAAATGTTCATAATATTGTGATCATTGAGGAAGGTGCCGAAGCGCATATCATCACGGGTTGTTCCGTGGCCCACGGCACCCAGGGGGGTGCGCACCTCGGAATCTCCGAGTTTTTTGTGGAAAAGAACGCTTCCCTGACTTTTACCATGGTCCACAACTGGAGTGATAACGTCGCAGTCCGGCCTCGTTCCGCGGGCATTGTCAAGGAAGGGGGGAAATTCCTTTCCAACTACGTGCTGCTCAAGCCCGTTCGCGATCTCCAGATGTACCCGTCCATTCGCATGGTGGGCGAGGATTCCGTGGCCCGGTTTAATTCCGTGATCGTGGCTCCGGAAGATTCCTACCTTGATATGGGCAACCGCGTGATTATGGAAGCGCCCAATACTCGATGCGAGATTATCGCCCGGACCATTTCCACAGGTGGTACCATCATCAACCGTGGGCATATCGGAGCCCATGCCGTTCCGGCCAAGGGGCATCTGGAGTGCCAGGGGCTTATTCTTGGAAATGGGCGTATTCACGCTATTCCGGAATTGGACGGCTCCCTGGAAGGGGTGGAACTTTCCCACGAAGCGTCCGTAGGCAAAATTGCCCAGGAAGAGATTGAATACCTCATGGCTCGTGGACTGGATGAGGACGAAGCCACCTCTACCATTGTTCGTGGGTTCCTGAATACTGATATTATGGGGCTGCCCGATGTGCTTACCAAGGCCATTGATAAGCAGATTGAGGAATTGCAGGCCAGCGGCGCCATGTAGGCGCATTGCATTGTCCGGCCGGGCAATGGGATAGGGAGCGGTCTTCCTTCGGGAGGGGCGCTCCCTTTTTTTCCGGTGGCCAGGCCGGTTGTTGCCTTGCTGGAAGGGTCGCCATATACTGATTTGAGGAAAAGAAATATGCCGGGATACAAAGGACATCTGCTAGGCGGCGCGTTTGTCGGCGGGACCATGCTGGTGGTGATCGCCGGAGTGGGGCTGTACTCCGGGGAGTACCCCATGCTGGCTGCACTTTTTGCTTTGGTGCTTTTGGGAGCGCTGTTTCCGGATATCGATACCAATTCCAAAGGGCAGACGTTGTTCTACAGCTTGCTGCTACTCCTGGACGGATGGCTTATTTACCGGGAAATGTATATTTATGCGGCCTGGGTGGGACTGTTGGCGTTGATCCCCGTGGCAGGGCGGCATAGGGGCTGGGTGCATTCCTGGTGGGCTATGCTGGTTTTGCCTTCCCCCATCCTGGGTGTACCCCTGCTCTTTATGGATACGCCCTGGGAACAGAGTTTGCCTTTTTATCTTGCCTTTGTTTTGGGGTATTTCTCTCATCTTTTGTTGGACCGGACGCTATTTTAATCAATGTTTTCCTTTTTCGGACCGGCTTCCGTTATGTTATTCCACGGCATCCAAAAACCGTTGCAGGGCATGGCGGGTGTCGAAACGTTCCAATACCCGGGCGCGCCCTGCTTGTCCCATGCTCCGGCGTAGCTCCGCGTTTTGAAGTAATCGCTCCAGAGAGTCCGCCAAAGCTGTTTCGTCCTTGGGCGGAGTCAGCAACCCGGTTACCCCGTCCGCTACGACTTCCGGATTGGAGGATACGCTGAAAGCGGCCACAGGGAGTTCCATAGCCATGGCTTCTACGAGCGCATAGCCAAAACCTTCCCATAGCGAAGGCAAGGCAAAAATGTCCACAGAAGCGTAGAAGCGTTTTATTTCTTTAAAAAATCCAACGAATTCTGTTCGATCGTCAAGCCCGAGGCGGGAACACTCCTCGCGCAATGCGGCTTCGTCTTCTCCTACGCCGGCCAGCAGCAGGCGAAAGCGCAGCCCGCGGTCTTTCAGCATACGGGCAGCCCGAAGCAAGTGGCGTTGCCCTTTTTGCGGTGTAAGGCGGGCGGCATTACCGATAACGATTTCCGGTCCTTTGCGTGGTACGATCGGAGTGGCATCGAGACTGTCAAAGGTCTGAACGTCGAATCCGTTGTAAACCAGTCGAATGCGTTCTTCGGGGATCAGCGTTGGGTTGTGTGTGAGAACGCAGCGCTTGGTTTCTTTTGAGTTCACGAGAAGGCGGTGCAGCACCCGGCCATACAGCCAGCGGTTCAACAGGGAGTTGCGCACCGGAACCGCAATCCCCCGACGGTAAACCACGCGTCGGACTCCTGCCAGACGTGCTGCAGGTGCCGCGGCTTTCAGGTCAGCTGGCAGGGCCATGATCAGTGTATCGATTTTATGGGATCGGAACAGCTGATACAGTTGCGTCATTTTGATCGGATTGAGAAAACTGAGATTGCCGATGTGCAGCTCATGCAGGGTAATGCCCCGGGTCCGCCGAATCCTTTCGGCCAGTTCCCCGTCCCGATGGGCCGCTACATGGACGTTCCACCCGGCATCCCGACAGAGCAGGGCAAAGTCATGATTAAATTTTTCGCCGCCGCCCCAGGGGCGGTTGGTGTTGAAAAAACAGATGGTGCGCGTCATGGAATGAAAGGCTCCCGGAACCTGAAGGGGACAGGGAGCCTGGGCTGAAAGGTTGGGTGAAACGGGCTTGTGCTATGGAGCGTTAGAAGTCGTCTTGCGAGGACTCCACTTCCATCATGCCCAAGGTTTGAAGCAAAACTTGAACACGCTCATCCGTGGACAGCAAAATGGGAACGCGGTTGTTGTCGGAGTGAAGCTTGTAGCGCGTCAGATAGATGGCTTTGTCGTCCGGCGTGATCCATATGTCGATGACGGTCTGGTAACGGTCGTCCAGCAGGGGAAATTTCCACGCGGTGGCGACCCTGGCCTTGATGGTGCCGCCGTCCAACGCCTCGGATTCACGAATGCGCTGTATTTTGGATCCGAGATATTCGGCGCTGGGCCGCATCTCGGTGAGGGCGTGCTCTGCCGCCGTCTTGATTGCTTTTTCATAGCTGTCGATGAGCATTTGCTCCTTGAGTGTGAAGGCAGAGGCGGGCAGCGCCACACACAGGAGCATCAAAAGTAAAGCCAGATGGCTGATCACGGCAGAAAGGCGATTGGTTCTCATGCGTTCTCCTTGAGCTGTGTTCCGTTCTCAATCATGTTCCGTTGCGCCGGGGGGCGGTTCGTGATGCCGAGGTCGGCTTCACCGGCGGTTTGGCCATTCGTCCGCTTGTGTCCTGGAATGTTTGTGTCTCATGATCCGCCCGGTATGGAGTCATGATGCCGTATGGAGGGCATACCGGACGCAGGGTACAACATTTGCGAAGGTTGCCTGGCAATTCCTTTTGGCGGACAGGAGAACAAGGATGCACTGTAACGGATATTTGCAAAGTTTAGGTGGTTTGAGTTTTTTTTTCAACGTCTAATCAGGACATGCAGGAATGCGCTTTTTGTTTCTCCCCATCTTGATGGGTTGTTGGAAATGCCGTACCAGAATAAAAAGTGCTGGAGGCGTATTTTTATGAGTGATTTCGAATCGTATGCCGAAGGACTGGCGGAAGAGGTTCTCAGTGAGATGGCCGATAATTTCTTCGGCTCTCGGCGGCGCATGGACCGACATATGGAGCACTTTCAGGTTTTGACCGGAGAGCTGCAGCCTGCTTTTCGTTATGCGGCGGAACGTGTTGAAATGCTGCATTTCCTTTTCCCGAATATTGAGACGCGAAAAGAGTTTTATACCCTGGTGGGGGTGGGGTGGGACGATGTTCCCGTGTCCATGGAGGAAGAACGCGTTCCTGTTTTGGAACGGGTGCCATGGGCGTTAACGCGGCGGAGGAAATACCTTTCCCTGGTGGAAGCAACGTATTCCGCCATGGGACGTGCTGTGCTCGAATATATGTATGGCAAAGAGTACGCAGATCCGGAAGAACCTCGTCGGAAATTATTGACCGTGCATTATGTGGGGTTGAAGCATTTGGAACGGCAAATCAACGCCACATTGGAAAAAATGAATGGTCAGACTTCCGTCTCCGGGACGTTGCAGTATGTCCGGGGGTTGGACCCCGCCGGTTTGGAGCGCGAAAATATCGCAGGTGCGCCAGCCGATGATATGCGTTCCCTTGATGAGGCATTCCGCTATGAGGCTGTGGATCTGGATGCAACGGGCCTGACTCCGTTTCCAGATTTCCCGCCTTTGTCGGAGATTCGTTCTGAGCTTCGCGCTTTTGCTGGTTCGGTTTACAGAAAGCATGCCAAGCAGGTTTGGGCGTTGGTGAAGCAGGTACGCAGGGTTGATCCGGATGAAGCTGGGTAACTGACCGTTAAAATACTTGATTTTTTAGAGATGAATGCGCAATGCGGGGCGGACCAAGAAGTTACTTGGTCCGCCCCGACGCTTGAAATGGTTTGGATGGAGGAGAGAGCGGAGGAGGGCGACCTGAAGCTCAGCCCTGTGCATTGATTTTGCGGATAAGTTCCTCTCGAACCGTTTTCGCCTGTTCAACCGGGATCTGGCAGGTACCCACGCCAGGATGGCCGCCCCCACCATATTCCAGCATGAGTTTGCCCACATCGGTCTTACTGGTGCGGTTAAGGATGCTGTGTCCCACCGTGAATACAATATTCTGGCGCTTAAAACCCCACATGATTTGCATGCTGATGTTGGCGTCGGGGAAGAGGGCGTAGACGGCAAACCGGTTGCCTGCGAAGATGGTCTCCTGTTCCCGCAGGTCCGTAACCAGCAGATTTCCATGAACCGTGGTCGTGTGTTTGAGCATGTCCACGAAAAGATCGGTCTGCTCGAAGTATCGCCGGGTTCGTTCCCGAACATCTTCGATTTCAAGGATTTCATCCGCGGTTTTGTGGCGGCAGTATTCAATCATGTCCAGCATGAGCTGGTAGTTGGAGATTCGGTAATCGTGGAATCGGCCCAAGCCGGTTCTCGGATCCATGACATAGCCCAACAGAATCCACCCTTGGGGATTGGTGATGTCATCCGCTGTGAGGTTGGCGCTGTCCACCTTGTCCACGGCCTGCATCATGGGAAGCAAATGACTACCGAAGACTTCTTCTCCTCCATAGTAGTCCCAGATGACCCTGGCACAGCTTGGAAGGGGGCGACTGGCGCCTTCAAATCGAAGGTTTTGGTCCAGCCGTTCCTTTTCACTGGTGTGGTGGTCAAACCAGAGTCCCGCTCCCGGAACGTAAGGAACGTTGGCAAGGATATCGTTGGCATTGACAGGGATTTTGCCGTCCTGAAGATCTTTGGGGTGGGCAAAAAGATAGTCGTCCACAAGGCCTTGCTCTTTGAGCAACACGGCGCAGGCCAGTCCATCAAAGTCGGAACGGGTTACCAATCGCATGCGGCATTACTCCGTGGAAGAAGGTTGCAATAATAGGGTACTGCTGTTTGCACTTTTGTTAGTACGCAATGGCCGGAGATGGGTCAATCCGGCCTCGCGTTCGTCAGAGCGTTTGCCCGAAGTTCTCGTAATCGTTGACCGGATTCCCGTCCCATATTTTGGAGCGTTTTCGGGAGTCGAACAGCGAGGATTCTTTGCAGGTCGCGTTCAGCCCGTTGCCGGTAATCTTCTCCTTGATCCAAGCAAACGAGTTCAAAGAGTGGGCGCAGCAATCGTTTAGAGTAGAGTCGCATAAGCAAGTCCACGCGGGTGCCGGGGCGGAGGGTGGGATACCGCGCAGCCTGCATGTGCCATTGCGCGGCCACCGAGCCTGCCTCCAAATATCGGTTGGCAAGGGCCAAGCGGGTTCCCATCCTTTGAGCCGGTGCGCCCCCTTTTTGTTCGTGTCCGATATGTCGTGGCCATTCGTTTGGTGGTGTGTGAGCTTTTCCCAGGTCGTGGCAGAGGAGCATCCAGCCGAGTACGCATCGTTGTTCCGGGGTATGGTCTGGAAATTGGGCGGGCATGGTTTGGAGGAGGTGCAGGGTATGCCCGAATGCGTCACGTTCGCCGTGGAATTGTTTTGGACCGGCGGGAACAGCTTGCAAGGCTTCCAATTCCGTAAGCCATGGATTAAGACATCGGCATTTTGCCAAAAAACGAAAATAGCGTTCTGGGGCTGGAGCACTCAGGGCTTTGAGCAATTCATGACCAACCCGTTCCGGGGCGATGCCGTGAAGTCGATTTGACGACGCGATGCCGCCCATGGCTTGCTCCAAAATCGAATGAGGTCTGAAAATGGGGTATTGCGCCAGGAAACGGGCGGCACGAAGAGCGCGGGCCGGGTCGGTTTCCAGGGTGTGCTTGTGGCTGGGGCGTAATAACCGGGCGTGCAGATCCTCCAACGCCAAGGGATGGCAAAACAGTTCCCCGGATTCATCCAGTGCCATGGCGTTGATCGTTAGATCCCGTTCTTCAAGATCCGCTTGAAGTTTTTCTTCTTCAGTAATTGGTGGGGCAGTGGCCGAGGAAGGGGGGCGGGGAAAGGCGTATTCTTGGCCGTTGATAAGAAAAACCGGGAAGTTTTTGCCCACCTCCCGGGCCATTGGAAAACGCCGAAGAAACGTCTCCCTGTCCGTATCCAGGACAAGAAAGTCCTTGTCGGTCGGAGGGAGGCCAAGTAACAAATTGCGAACCGCGCCGCCTACCAATAAAATTCGCATGTCGTGGCATTAGCACATGCCGTGGGTGCTTGTCATGGCTGAAAAATTGGATTTATCAATGAATTGTGAAGTGTTGCTGCTGGATAATGGGTTGGGGGAACTATTTGATCCCGTGGACTTCAAGGAGTTGGCCTTTCAGAGTCCGGGGTGGGCCGGTGAGCCTCGTTTGGATGCGGTTGGTGAGTACGATGGTATCTCTTTACCTCCGTGGGGCGATGTCTTGGTTCGGCGTTTTCGCGTCCAGGGGGTCGGACCCGTTTGGGTTGGGGGCCGGTGTGAAACCAGCATGGAAGTTGCCTGGGCGCTGATTCGTGCGGGGGCGCTGCCGTCTTGGGGATCGGTTGTGGCCGTGGAACAGAAGGGGGGGCGCGGTCAGTTGCGTCGTCCCTGGGTCTCTGTACCCGGCAATCTCCATGTTTCCTTTGCGCTGGAGGTTCCTCCAGCTCCCTGGGACAGCCTGCTTTCCCTGGTGGCCGGGTATATTTTCTCTCAGGCCTTGACGGAATTGGGGGAGAGCGTCCGCATCAAATGGCCTAACGATTTGTATCAGCACGGCCGTAAGGTCGGAGGCATCCTGGTGGAACAGCGTGGCCAGGATGTTGTGATCGGCATGGGGTTGAATTTGGCGCAAGCGCCGGGCGATCACAAAATGCGTTCTGAAGCAGCGGCCCGAGCTGACATTTTACAATTGCGACCCCACGGTAGGAGTCCTTTGGGGGTCTGGCTGGAGCTTGTAAACCGGTCGAAAAATGCGTACAAGGAAATCTTGAAACATACATCACCCTCAACATTTCTGTCACTCGTTTCCGAACGCCTTCTCTGGCTTGGTCATATGATTTACCATCGACAGGGAACGCATTGGGAACGGGCCAGACTTGTCGGTCTTCATCAGGACGGCGGCTTGATTCTAGACAAAAATGGAAACAAGTCCGTTGTCTATTCGGGAAGTATCTTGTTCGAGCAGCCCTAACACCATTCAAAAGCGGCGACCGGACACCCCCGTCGATTCGGCGTCTGCAACTAATCGGAAGGACGTATGAAGCCCAAATCGTTCAATGAAATTCTGGATTTGATGAGTGACAAGCCCATTCTGGTGGCGAACCGGGGCATCCCGGCCAGACGCATTTGCCGAACTATTTCGGAAATGTCGGAAGCCATCAGCGTCATGACCGCCACAGACGTGGACAAAACGTCTCCTGCCACCTCCGGCGCCAATGAGTTGATGTTGCTGGGAGACGATCCCCGAGCCTATCTGGACATCGACACCATCATTCAACGAGCCAAGGATCGCGGCGTTATCGCCATCCATCCCGGCTGGGGGTTCGCGGCGGAAGATGAATCCTTTCCAGAAAAGTGCAAGGAAGCTGGGATCATTTTCATCGGCCCGCCGACCGATGCCATGCGTACGCTCGGCAACAAGGTTGCGGTGCGTCGGCTGGCCCAGGAGATCGGCGTACCTGTTGTTCCCGGATCCGAAGAAGCCGTAGACATCCCCAAAGCCCGCGAGATCGCCAAGCAGATCGGGCTGCCCATCATGCTCAAGGCTGAGGGCGGCGGCGGTGGACGCGGGATTTACGAAGTCTACTCCGAAGACCAGCTGGAAAAGGCTTTCCACAAAGCGTCCGCCTTGGCGCAGGCCAGCTTTGGCAACCCGCGGCTGTACATCGAAAAGCTGCTGACGTCGGTCCGACATATCGAAATTCAGGTCATTGCCGACCAGCATGGCAATGTCTTCGCTTTTGACGAGCGTGATTGCTCCGTTCAGCGCAACCACCAGAAGCTCATCGAGATCACGCCGTCCCCCTGGCCCCAGATGACTCCGGAGTTGCGCGAACAGCTCAAGGAATATTCCCGCAATCTGGTGAAGGCTGTCGGGTACTACTCCGTCTGTACGGTGGAGTTCCTTGTGGAAGAGGACGGCACTCCCTATTTGATCGAGGTCAATACCCGGCTCCAGGTGGAGCACGGCATTACGGAATGCCGGTATGGCATCGACCTGGTGGAAGAACAGGTTGCCATTGCTTTCGGTTCCAAGCTTCGCTTTACGGAAGAGAATTGCAAACCTTTCCAGCATGCGTTGCAGGTCCGAATCAATTTTGAGGATCCGCAGAACAGCTTTTCCCCCAACGCTGCCCGTATCGAACGGTACTTTGCTCCCGGCGGTCAGGGGGTGCGTTTGGATAGCTGCATCGGTGAAGGGTATACCTTCCCATCCCAATACGATTCGGCCGCGGCGTTGCTCATCACCTACGGTCGTTCCTGGGAAAAAACCGTGCTGCTTATGCGCCGTGCTTTGCGTGAATACGTTATCGGCGGCGTGAAAACCACGATTCCCTTTCATCGGCAGGTGCTCAAGCATCCGGATTTCTTTTACGCCAATTACAACACGAAGTTCGTGGATATGCATAAAAACGAACTTCTGGCCTATTCGGATGAGGCCAAGGATTCGTTCAGGTTGTGTCGGCTTATCGCCGAGATTTCCGCCAAGGGGTATAACCCCTATGTCCAGCTCGGCGAATATCGTAGCATTGCGGACAAACGCGTAGGAAAGTTCGAGTTCGTCCGACCTCCGGCGATTGACACCGGATTCCAGCCTCGTTTTAAGCGTGGAATGGACCGCACGGACATCATTAATGGATTGCGTGAAGACAGGGAAAAGGGTGTGGTTCACCTGACCGACACCACTACCCGAGACATTACTCAGTCCAACTCCGGCAACCGGTTCCGTCTGGCCGAAGATCGTTTGGTTGGTCCCTACCTCGACAAATGCGGATTTTTCTCGTTGGAGAGCGGCGGCGGCGCCCATTTCCACGTGGCCATGCTTGCCAACATGACCTATCCCTTTACCGAGGCCAAGGAATGGAACCAATTTGCGCCCAAAACGTTGAAACAGATTTTGGTGCGCTCCACCAATGTGCTCGGCTATAAGCCGCAGCCCCGAAACGTCATGCGGCTGACCGGGGAGATGATAGCCGAACACTTCGACGTGATCCGGTGCTTCGACTTCCTCAACCATATTGAAAATATGCGGCCGTTTGCTGAGGTTGCCCTGTCCAGCAAGACCAACATCTTCCAACCTGCTTTGTCCATGTCCTGGGCTGCCGGTTTTGATGTGGAGCACTATCTCGGCGTTACCGAGGAGATTCTGCGCATGTGCGCGGATGTGGCCGGGGTGAACACCACCAAGGTTCAGGATATGGTCATCCTCGGACTTAAGGACATGGCCGGTGTGTGTCCGCCATGGTTCATGCGTGAGCTGGTGGGGGCATTGCGGGCCAAGTATCCGAATCTGGTCCTGCATTACCATCGTCATTACACTGACGGTCTTTTCGTACCTTCGTGCGGTGCCGCAGCCAAGGCCGGTGCGCATATTCTTGACGTTGCCATCGGCTCTTCGGTCCGCTGGTACGGACAGGGAGAAGTCCTGTCCACTGCTTCCTATATGGAAGGGGAGTTGGGATTGAAGACCAATCTCGACAAGGAAATGATCCGCTCGACGAACTTTGCCCTCAAGCAGATCATGCCCTACTATGATCGCTACACCTCACCGTACTTCCAGGGTATTGACCACGACGTTGTCCGGCACGGGATGCCCGGCGGGGCCACGTCCTCTTCCCAGGAAGGCGCCATGAAACAGGGGTATATCCGCCTGCTTCCGTATATGCTGAAGTATCTGGCCGAAACACGGAAGATCGTCCGTTATCATGACGTGACTCCCGGCTCCCAGATCACCTGGAACACGGCCTTCCTGAACGTTACCGGCGCGCATAAGCGTGGTGGGGAAAAAGAGGTTCGCCGTCTGCTGAATATTATGGAAGTCGTCAACTCCGTGCCGGAGGAAAAACTCTCTGACCAGGAGCGTAAGGCGCGGCTGACCATTTACCGCGATTGCAACGATGCCTTCCGGGATTTGCTGAAAGGCAAATTTGGCAAGTTACCTTTGGGCTGGCCGCCGAATTGGGTTTATGAATCCGCTTTTGGTCTGGAGTGGGAAAAGGCTGTTGCCGAGCGTACGGAAGACTCTCCGCTGGACTCTCTGCCTGATGTCGATCTTGTGGCGGAGCGTGCTGCGCTTGACGAAGCCTTGGGACGTGAACCTTCTGATGAAGAATTCGTCATGTACCTGAACCATCCGGGCGATGCGCTGAAGACCATTGAGCAAAAGTCCAAGTACGGGAATCCGAACAACCTTCCGCTTCACGTCTGGTTTGAGGGCGTGGAAAAAGGTGAGGAGGTCTATTTCATCGGGAATTCCGGAAAGCCGCATAAGTTTAAGCTTATGGACCTTCCTGATCCTGATGATGAGGGCGTTTGCGATGTGCGCTATATCTATGATTCTGAAAACCTTAGTCATCAGGTTAAGGTACAGGAGGCCAGCAAGTCCGGACCTGGTGCCGTGGAAATGGCCGATCCTGATGATATCATGCAGGTTGCTTCGCCTTCCACCGGTGACTTGTGGGTCATGCATGTGCGTCCCGGCGATCTGGTCAAAAAAGGTGAGGAGATTTTCAACATCTCCATCATGAAACAGGAAAAGGCCGTGCTTGCGCCGGTGGAGGGGATCGTTCGCCGCGTTCTCAAGACCGCCAATTTCGAGGAAGACAAGAAGATGGTACCGGTCAAGGGTGGTGAGCTGTTGGTAGAGCTTGGTCCATCTCCACGTTCTTGTGAGAAGTGCGGTGAAACCATCGCCTTGGAAGAGTGCAAGTTCTGCCCGAATTGCGGAGCGAAGCGATAATTCCGAAGTTGGTAACGAAATAGGTACGGCGGTCCCCTGGGCCGCCGTATTTGCTTTGAGGAGAGGAAAATGCGTCGAGTTGTTGTTTTCATCCTGTTGCTGAGTACGATTTTGGCGGGTTGCGCCGGAAAGGAAGCCGTGCGTCGAGCCGTGCGTGAGAATCCCGAGATCGTTATGGACGTTTTGCGGGAGCATCGTTTGGAATTGTTGCAGATTATGCAGGAAGCAGTAACGGATAAGGAAGCCATGGCTCGGCGACAGCAGTGGCTTTTGGAGTTGGCGGAACCGTTTAAGCCGGTCATTGAAGGCGACCGTCCTATACGCGGAAGTGTTATCGCTCCGGTGACCGTTGTGGAGTATTCTGATTTTTTCTGCCCATATTGTGATCGGGGCAGCCGGACATTACATGAGTTGCAAGAGCTGCACCCCGAAGTCATCAAGGTAGTGTTTAAGCATTTTCCATTGCATGAGGGATCGCAGCTTTTGGCGGGACTTTTTGAAGGGGTAGCCCTCCAGAACGAGGATGCGGCCTGGGAATTCAAGCGGCGGGTTTTTGCCGCACGGGCCACCATTCAGGAAGAGGGACCATCTGGTCCAACTCTTCGGGATATATTGGAAGACTTGGGTGTTGACATCAAACAGGCCTATGTTGCTGCCCGGTCAGCCTCGGTTCAGGAGCGCATCGCGGCGGACGTCCAGGAGGCCAGGACATTTGGCTTTCGTGGAACCCCTACCTATCTGATTGGTGGCGTTGCGATTCGTGGAGCAGCTCCCTTGCAGGAGTTTGAGGAAGTGTTGGACCTGGTTTTAAAGGATCGTGACGGAGCGGCGACATGTATTGAATGCGGTTCCGAATAGGTTGAACGCGTCTCATTTGAAAGCACATGGGGAGGAAAGTCGTTCGCTTTCCTCCCCATGTGTTTTATCGATGGCTAGATGGTTAAAAATCTTCGGCGATTTCTTGGACACGTTTGATGGCTTTGGCTTTTGATGCTTCTTTGTTGGGGCCGAGCATGCCTGCCGCCGCCGCACTCACCACTTCGGTAATGCCAATGAAGCCTAGCCAAAGGTCCATATAGGGTGACTGGAAGTTGAATGACTCGGTGGGGCTTCCCGGCGCATAGTCGCCGCCGCTGGCATAGGCAACCAGTGCCTTGCGATTTTGCAGCAATCCTTCGTAACCGTTGCTTCCCACGGTAAAGGTATATCCCGGCTGGGTGACGACATCGATGAAATGTTTCAAACGGTAGGGAATAGAAAAGTTCCACATGGGGACGGCGAATACGTATTTGTCCGCGGATTTGAATTCCTCTATCAACTGCTCAACGCGCTTCCAGGCCTGCCGCTCTCCCTCGCTGCTCTCAAGCTGGTGCATGATATTGTACTTTCCCTGGACAGTGACCGGATCAAGATCCGGTAAATCCATTTGAAAAAGATCCATTTCTGCGACGGTGTCATTTTGATTGCGGGCAAGGTACGCTGTGAGAAAAGCGTCGGCCAGGGCGATGGAGTGGGAGCGTCCCACGCGTGGGGAGGCCTTGACGTAGAGGATGTTGCTCACTTGGTTCTCCACATTTTAAACTGTAGGTTATTGAAAAATAGATACTATCACCATGAGTCCGCTGAAGCAATGAGATTGCCTGCGGATGTTCTTTACCTGCCTTTGAAGGCAGGAAGGGGGGCGGAGGGGCAGTAAAAGCCGTTTCAATATAAGCCGTTGATGATGGCGCCTGTGCCGTCAAAATAGGCCGCGAGAATATTTTTATTCGGATCCCAGTTGGTTCCGGTATTGGCGAAATCCAGAGCGTTGGTACCGCTGGTGAGTTGGTAGTCCACTGATTCCACAATGGTGTTGGAGCTGTAGGTTTGATCGTCAAAGCGTGCCGTTTCCGCCATGTCCATATCGAAGCCTCGAATGGCATTGGCCGTTTCCATTACGGCGTTGCTGTCAACAGGATCAAAAGCCATTGGTTGCCTCCTTTCACTCAGAATACGTCATGGGCCATTTTCTTGCAAGAGGGGGAATGGCTTGTACAGTATGCCTTGCCAAATGCAGGGAATAAGGTACCATGAAACAAACTGGGGAGTGTGCCTGTGGTGCTCAAACCGGAGCCTCGACAGCTCGTTGTCAGCATTTCGGATATGAAATACTCGGTTCGTCCTGAAGAGATGATTGTGACGTATTCCCTTGGGTCGTGTCTGGGGATAACCGCTTATGATCCAGGAAAGCGAATTGGTGCCATGATGCATGCGCTGCTGCCCAACGCCAACGCCTCTCCTGAGAAAGCAGCCAGGACGCCCTATATGTTTGTCACTGTGGGGTTTCGGGCTATGGTGGCACGTTTGGAAAATTTGGGGGCAGTTCGCCGCCGGTTGGTCATCAAAGCGGCTGGAGGAAGCGATATGCGCGGGGACAACGTGTTTCGGACCGGAGAACGGAACACTGCGGCTTTGCATCAGGTGCTCCAGGAGGAACGCCTGCGACTTACCGCCCAGGAGGTAGGAGGAACAATTCCCCGCACCATGTTTTTGCATCTGGACAGCGGCGAGGTGGTGATCAAAACGTTTGGAAAGCGGAGGAATATATGAGTCGGCGCGAGGAGATCATTTCGGCAATCCAAAATGTGGAACGTATGCCATCCTCCGTGCAGAAGGCTGTGGTGCTTTTGGGTGATCCCGATGTGGATGTGGGAGAGCTGGCCAAAGCCATTGAGCATGATCCGGGTTTGACCAGTAATCTTTTGCGTCTGGCTAATTCCGCTGTATTCGGAGCCAAACGGAGCATTTCCACTGTTCGTGAGGCCATTGTGCGTCTCGGAGCGTCCAATCTGAAGAAAATACTTACCACTGCGGGGCTGGCTCCCGTGGCCAACCGCGAGATCAAGGGCTATGGCCTGCCGCCGGGAACACTGTTGAAACACTCCATCACCGTTGCTGTCAGTGCCGAAGAGTTGGCTAGGCAACTATCCGTGCATCCCCCGGAGCACACGTTCACTTCGGGCCTTCTTTCGGATATCGGCAAGGTGGTGCTTGGTACGTTTTTGGCCGTGGATGCCGAGCCAATCCTTCGTCTAGCCCATGATCAAGGGATGACATTCGAGGCGGCCGAGGAGGAGATTCTCGGTATCAATCATGCGGAAGTTGGGGCTTTGTTGCTGGATTTCTGGGAACTTCCGGAAAATATCGTTCGAGTTGTCCGCTGGAAATATGATCCGTTGGGCATTCCGCAGCGTGATTTGGCCTTGGACCTGGTTCATGTGGCTGATTCCTTGGCAAAGATGTCCGGTATCGGCGTGGGGGTGGATGGATTGAATTACCGCCCCTCTGAGCAGGTGGCGAAACGGTTGGGATTGACGAGCGATATTATTGATAAAACAATGGCTGAAGTTTTAGAGAAGGTGGAGGATCTCTTTCAAGGGTTGTATGAAGGTTGATGATGGGCCGTGTTTGTCCCAGCAAAGGGAGCAGGCGGAAAAGAAAGGGCGGTGCTTTGTCCGCCCTTGGTTTTGATCAAAGTTTCTCAAAGTATTCTTTTTCCGCGCCACACTTGGGACAAACCCAGGTTTCAGGAACCTGGTCCCAAGGTGTTCCCGGCTCGACGCCGTTGTCGGGGTCACCAAGTTCCGGGTCATACACGTAACCGCACGGACATTCCCATTTTTCCATAAATTATTCCTCCGTAATTCTTTTGGGGGATGATAGTATAAGAATATTGCAGGCCATACGTTGAGTCAAGGATCATTAAGATATTCACGAAACGGATAGTAAGATGCGGGTGACCGGTGCCGGTGGCTGTATCTTTACTCTTACGTGGGAGGTGTCATGATGGCGGGGGATGACAACAAGCGGACTGCGGAACGAAAGACCGTGAAAAAACCGGTGGAATTTTTTGTGGATGCGGACATTATTCAGGCGGAATCCGTTGATTTATCCAGTACCGGGATACGCATGACCACACAGCACCCCATCCGTATTCGAATGCGGATTTACGACGATGACGGGGGGTTCAGTGAACAAGTCGCGGAGTTGGTCTGGGCTTCCAAGGAGGCGCCTCTTACCAGCTACGGTTTTGAGTTTGGACCTGATCCTGAAGCTGAGTAGGGAATTGTTGCGTGTGTGGCCGCTTTCGCCTGCGAAGGAAGGCCAGACGATCCGGTTCAATTCGATATCTGTCGTTCCACTTTGCCTTTGCCCTCGGGAGAACGCTTCCCTATTGGTTTTGTAGTGTGCCGGGGGCGCGTTGTCTGACATGATTTGAAAAGACTTACGTGTGTTGTTCTTCAATAAGCGCTTCAACGAAGCACCCTGGATTGGGAAGGGTCGCTTGTGGAGTGCTTTCCTTTTTATCGCTATCTGTTAGCCTATTCCTACACCGTCGGTTGGACATGATTTTCCTTGTGCGGCAAATCGGGCCATGGCATGGGATTTTTGTAACACATTCGTAACATGATGTGTCGTTCAAAACGGCGGCGTTCTGTTCGTAGTGAATAATCTTTCGGAATAATGATCTGTTTTGGTGAAATGCGTTTGGCGGCGTCATTTCGTATCAGTGCTTTTTTTGAAGGCCCACCCTGCGTTGCAGTCCAAGGATGGTCATTGAAAGCCACTCTTCTTAACGCCGCCATATGGAGTATAGCAAAATGCCGGAAACGACTTCGGAACACCTCCCGGTTGTTGCTGCGGAGCGGACTTCCTCCTTGTTTTTTGATCGTAGAGACGAGGTTCTTCTTGCCATTGTAAACGATGTGTTGGATCGGGATAAGCCGCATTGGGATTTGAAAAAATTGCTGGCTCCCTATCTGCACCCGCACGGCATTAAGGAGATGGCAGCTTCCCGAGGATTGCGCGTGGCATACGCGGTGATCCATTTGTTGGGTTCACTGGAGCAGGGCAAGGCTACGGAACGCTTGGAAGCGCTGCGCGCCGCTCGAGACGAGGTCTTGACCACGGCCAAGGGACCGTTGCGGATCAATGCGGCCAGGGTTCTTTTGCAGATTATGAAGGAGTTGGTCCGGGCCAAGGGTGATACCGCTAAGCAATTGACCCTGGCCCACGAGTTTCGAACTGTTACCACAGGTAAACCACGTATGGTCTTGCGCCAGCTGCGCAAGTATCATCTGGTTGAAATGCCGGAAGAATGGAATCAGATCAGTTTTGATGACCATGTGCATGACGCGAACACCAAAGGGCGTAAATCCCCCACCCATCTGATCATGGATGCCTGGATCAAGGGTATCCGGCGTCTGAGTGTCATTTATTATAATTACGTTGATCCACGTGTGGCGGATGAATTGCTACAGGCCGCTAAGATTATGGATATTTCTGTCCATATCGGCGTGGATCTTTCGGCCCGTTACCGGGACCGGTTCGCACGTTTTGTCTGGGAGCCTCGAGGGTTTGGCGATGCGCAGGATTTTCTTGCCTTTCTCCGTCGTCCGGACATGCAACAGTTCTTGTCCGACGGCCGCAAAGTTTCCAATTACCAGCACGCTTATGTTTTTGAAGCTCTTCGGGCCTACAACCAACGGCATCGTTTTGATCTCGGCGAAAGTCTGGGCATCGCCGCGCCGGAATTGGATGAGGTTGATTTTTGCAGCTTTGTGGGCATGGGCCAACCTTCACTGTTGCACTTGGGAACCTTTATTCTGGAAGGGTTGATTCCTTTCCTGCGGGAACATCACGCAACGTTGGCACAGTGCTTGTGCGATCCCAATTGTCCAGACATGGAAAAGGTCCGCGCAATGCAGGAGCGGCTCGAAAGCCTTTGTGCTGAGGAGATAGTTGAAGAGTATCTCATCCCTGAGCGTAACCCAGAATTATCCGATCCGGGCGACCCGGAAGCGGAAGATTTACCGGAGTTGATCGCCCTGACGCCCCGCGCTCTGATGCAACGCATCAGGAGTTTGCATTCCTTGAACCGGGTAACTTTGGTTCCGGACGGCCTTGGCGTGGAGCAGGTTCTTGAACTGCTGTACGATTGTCGTGGCGATGTCACGCATATGGAGATTTTCAATCTCAAGGGGGATGTGGACAGTCGCTCCGCGCAGAGTGTGGCTTTGAACAAGTTGCGGCTCGCCATCAATGACCCCGGACCCATGGCCTTGAAGCGCATTTTGTTGGATCGCATCCGGAGCTTGGAGCAGGGGGGGATTGATGGGAATGTTCTGCTGGATAAGTTGAACAAAATACTTGGCAATATTAACGCGTTTCGAACGCTCTATCGCCACGCACCGTTAAAGGCGAGCATGGGGAGTCGGTCCACAGGACGTTCCGTGCTTACGCGCGGCATGGGATTGGTTGTTTCAGCAACTTTACCCCGTCGTGCGCAACGGAATTTGCTCGTGCGGGCCGATAAGCGTGAATTTCTGCCGGTTACTGTGGAATCGTGGCGACGGATTACATGCATCCCGAGCGAGGCGGTCAGCCCTATGGGGCGGCGATGGTTTCAATTGGTCCGTGGGGTTCCGTTGCTCTCTGCTTTGACGTTTCTGCGTAAGGAGGACTGGAAGCCGGTTCGATGGACCGTATCCATGGAGGAGCAGGGGAACGTTGCAACGTTGGGAGGGCCACGCAGGGAAACGGATTTTGAAATCGTACCTCCTTGTGAAAAAGAGCACCAAAACCAGTCGCCGAATTGGCGGCACCTGAATAGCCGTTGGATGAATTCGCTTAAGGTCTTGGTGGGGTTTATTCCTGCTTTTTTGACATTTGCGCTGACAAAGGACTGGTGGGTGCTGGCCTACCTTGGAGCGTTTATTTGGTTTGGAATCACCGGTTTTCGCAATGTGATCCAGTCCGTGCTCGGAGGGGGCGGATTCCGTCGGTCCCCGTTGTTGCGTTGGAATGACTATGTAAGCTGGAGCCGAATTTCCGATTCGCTGCTTTTTACTGGCTTTTCCGTGCCGTTGCTGGATTGGCTGACCAAGAGCGTTGTTTTGGATGGGATGTTCGGGGTCAACACCACAACCAGCCCATTGTTGCTATATACCATCATGGCGCTGACCAATGGAATATATATCACGAGCCACAATTTGTTCCGGGGACTTCCGCGAAGCGCCGCATTTGGTAATTTTTTCCGTAGTGTGCTGTCCATCCCCATTGCGGTGTTGTTCAACTCCGTTGTGGGGTTGGCTTTGGGCTTTCTTGGAACACCCGATGTGAACGGTGTGTTGCAACGCTGGGCTGCGGTCATCTCCAAGCTGGCTTCCGACTGTGTGGCTGGCTTTATCGAGGGACTGGCCGACCGGAAAAACAATATTTCCATGCGGCTTTGGGATTATACTGCAAAGCTTCATCAAGTCTTTCAAACGTATTCTTCATTGGAGATACTTTTCCCTCGACGTGATGTCTTGGAAATGTTGCAGCGACCGGACTATTTCTTCAGTGAAGTCCGCACGGCCCGGAGTTCTTTGGACAAGGTTATGATCGTGAACGCTTTGGATTTGTTGTATATGTATATGTACCAACCCCGCGCCGCCAGCGCACTCCGCGTGAAGGTCGCGGCCATGACTGGTGAGGAACGGGCGGTTTTCCTAGAATCGCAACGTATTCTCCTCAATGAACGGGAAGTGAGCAAGCTCTTCGTCGATGGAATTGTGGGGCGGCGTTTTTCCAAGGGGCTGTCGTTCTATCTTTTGCGTTACAAATGGTATCTGCGCCATTTGGATCGCATGGTCCGCGGTCTTCCCCACGCGGTCGATCTGGACCGACCTGATCCCCGGTCCCGGATGATCGGAGAGGGAAAAAATGACGGCATAGGGGCTGGGATTTAACCGTAACGGCCGCATTGGATATCGGCGAATACTTTGGAACCCCATCCGAACGACAGTTTCCTGGGATGGAGCGTTGTTCAGGACGAATTGATCCCTATGGGGAGACCATACAAATAAAAAAGGCAGGGAGTTCCCTGCCTTCTTTATTTACTGGCGCGATTGGTGGGGAGAGGGAGGATTATCCTTTCTGGCGACGGCGCAGTCCGATGAGTCCCAGGAGACCGGAACCGAGCAGCCACACGGCTCCGGGGATCGGCGTCTTGGAAAATGTGTCCGCACCCATGATGTCATTGGCGCAGCTCACCGTATAGCTCAGGGAGAGCTTGTCAAAGTCGATGTTCAAACCTGCGATGGAAATGACTCCCACATTCCCTTCGCCGGGAAATTCGGGCTTTCCGGACCACGTTCCACTGTAGAGCGCATCACCCCAGACTTTGCCCCAGGCGGGGTGGTAGTCACGGTAGTCGCCGTCGGCATGGCCCAGATAATATGCGCCGCGATCCGTGTAGGATGTGTTGAAGTTGTAAACGTCGGCGGTGAGGTCATTGTTGAGGCGGACCAGATAATTCCAGGAACTGTCGTTGTCCGTGTTGACGAACAAGTCGCCGCTGCCAAGTTGGTTGTAAAGGCTTTCCGAGCTTCCGGCGGAAAAGAAGAAGCGAACGGATTGCAGCGTGTTGTTGACCACGGTGGCGGTTCCGTCGGTAAAGTCCGGAATGCCAATGACGTCTTTTTTGTTTTCGTGGTGTGTACCCCACCCGTTCCAGTGAGTGTACTGGTCTTCAAAGGTCCACAGCTCGGCCTGTGCAGGCAGGGCGGCCAAGGATAACATGGCCAAAAGGATAAATGCTGTGAATTTGCGAATCATGGTTCCCCCTAAATTTTGACGCCTGTTTTTATTCTTTCCACCATCTTATGTGCATGAAAGCGTTGGTCACAATCGGCCAGAAGTATGAATTTAGCGTCGTTTTTTTCATACTTCGGTATGGGAGGAAGTTTTTTCCCTATGGCTCTAAAGCAACGACAGTGCCAGAAAACAGCTTTTTACCCGGTGGGGTAAAAAGGATGGTTGCGCTTTTTCCCATGGCGTGGTGTAGATATGGAGATGAGGGGATTTTCAATGACATATATTCGCAGCGTCATGAGCATGTTGCTCCTTTTGGGGGGACTCTGCTTTCTTCCATCGGCCATGGCAGGGGGGCAGGGCGAGGCAGGGCCGCTGATCATCGTGGGGGATGAGAACTACCCACCGTTTGAATATGTAGGGGATAACGGTACGCCGCGGGGAATCTTCGTGGATTACTGGAAGGAATGGTCAAAACAAACCGGTATCCCCATAGAATATCGGCTTGAGCCTTGGCTTGAAGCTTTGCGGATGGTTAAGGCGGGCGAAGCAGATGTCCTTTCGGGTCTGTTTCGTACATCGGCTCGCGAGCAGTTTTTTGATTACGGACAGCCGTACTATTCAATTCGTGGTGCTGTTTTTTTTCATGAAAGCGTGCTTGGAGTCCGTTCTCTTGCAGATTTGCGAGGTTTCCGTGTGGGAGTCGTGCAGGGCGATTATGCCAGCACATTCTTACGTGAAAAGGCTCCGTATCTGCGTCTTGCCTTGTTTTCCAATCACGAAGCCATGGTGCGGGCCGCCATAAGCAAAGATATCCGTGTCATGGTCGGCGACCAACCCGTCATCACCTTTTTCCTTTCCCGCCATGCTTCCGGCGATGCCTTTCGCTATTCTCCGGATCCACTGTATTCCGAAGGCTGTCATCCCGCCGTACGCAAAGGGGATGGGGCCACGCTGTCCCTGTTGCAGCAACATGCGGATGCAGTGCCCCGAGCGAGACTTGAGTCCATTGTACAACGTTGGATCGGACAAAATGCCCTTAAGCGGTTGCCATGGGAATGGATCGCCACACTTGCAGCCGTCTTGCTTTTGGCCATGTTGTTTTTGGGATTGCGTAACAGGGAATTGCTGCAACGTGTCGGCTTTGCGAAGGAGTCGTTGACCAGAAGCGAGGAGCGTTACCAGCTTGCAGTGCTTGGTGCCAACGACGGGATTTGGGATTGGGACCGGGAAACGGATCAGGTTTATTTTTCTCCACGCTGGAAGGAAATCATCGGATATGGCGACCATGAATTGGCCAATGATCTGGATGAATGGAAATCTCGTATTCATCCGGAGGACTACGACCGGGTGATGGAAGCCAATCAGGCGCTGTTTGATCGAAACACCGATTCTTTTGCGGTGGAATATCGAATGTTACACCGGGACGGTTCCTGGCGATGGATTCTTGGGCGTGGGACGTGCCTTCGGGATGCGTCCGGGACTATCCGGCGCATGGCTGGGGTGCATTCCGATGTCACACATCGCCGGGAAATGGAGGAGGATCTTCGCCGGAGTGAAGAAACGCTACGGGAGATCCTGGAAAACATGATGGACGGTTACTATCGGGCGGATCTGTCCGGCCGGTTGGTTATGTCTAACAGACGGATGTATGAACTGCTTGGGTATGAAAAGTTTTCTGAAGTGGAAGGGAAGGATGTCGCTTCGACTTTTTACTATCGTCCCGAGGATCGGCGTGCACTCTTGGAGCAGCTTATGCAGCAGGGAGTATTGCAGTCATTCAGTAGTTTGCTTCGCCATAAAAACGGGCAAGCCGTTCCCGTGGAAACAAGTTCCCGGCTTGTGCTTGACGGGAAAGGTCAGCCTATTGCTGTAGAGGGCGTGGTGCGGGACGTGAGCGAACGTCGCCGGCATGAGCGTGAATTGCAGCGACTGGTGGAGCGGCTTGAAGCCAAAAATGATGAGTTGGAACGGTTTACATACACTGTTTCACATGACCTCAAAAGTCCGATTATTACGATCAAGGGATTCCTTGGACTGTTGGAACGGGATTTGGAATTGGGTGATCCGGACCGGGTGGCCGCTGATTTGGCCCGCATCAACAATGCCACCGATCGTATGGAGAAATTATTGCGGGAATTGCTGGAACTTTCCCGCGTCGGACGGATGGACAATCCCTTGGTCAGGGTCTCGTTGGGAGAAGTGGCTGAAGAAGCGAAAGAGCTATCGCAGGGGCAATTGGAAGAAGGTCAAGGAACGGTTGAAGGGTTGGACAGTTTGCCGGAGATTTTATGTGACCGACCAAGAATGGTTCAGGTTTTTCTTAATTTGTTTTCCAATGCCGCCAAGTTCCGCCGTGTGGATGCGCCTCTCCGTATCGTTGTTTCTAGCGAAGTTCGCCCGCAGCAGGACGAACTGTTGGTGCGTGTGCAGGACAATGGACGCGGCATCAAGGCCGAATATTTGGAAACCGTGTTTGGACTGTTTCATCAACTGGACAGTCAGGAACAGGGAACAGGACTCGGACTCGCTTTGGTGCGACGTATCGTGGAAAATCACGGCGGCAAAATCTGGGCGGAATCCGCAGGGGAGGGGACCGGTGCCGCGTTTGTGTTTGTTCTGCCAATGAATGGTGCTTCGCAGGCTGAGGAAGAATGAAAAACGGCAGGAACCTGTAAAAAGCGTTCCTGCCGTGTGTTGTGGGTTTGCGTGTTTTGTTTTTTTGATCTCAGCCGCCGAACCAGCCAGGGCTGATGACCTGTAAGGCCTTAGTATAGTTGGTGCGTAAAGCCTCCAGTTTGCCGCCCAGCTCCGACTCCTTATCCGAGAGGTTGGTAGGGCAGATTTCCAGCATCTGGTCACGAACCGCCTCAATTTCCTTCACTGTTGATTTGATCAGCGTGAGCGTGTCCGCAACCTTTTCTTGGTCCGCGGCATTCATAGCGCCGACTTCCACCAGTACGTCGTACAAACGCGCCTTCCACGCGTTGAGTTCCATTTCCAGTCCCTTGCAGTAGTGAGCAACGGCTTCTTCTTTGGAAGTACCAGCACTGCATCCGTCAATGCCGCCACAACTGGGGCAGGGGCCGGGATAATCCATGTTCGCCATAATGTCCTCCTGGTTCGGTATGCGATATGAAAATCATTCCTACTTTTACATTAGATGAATAGCGATAATGTGTAAAGAGGGGCGTATGATTTTTTGTGGTTTTGAATTCATATTTTTGAGCTTGGGGTCTGGGCGGAAGGGTTGACAACAAGGACGGAAAGGCGTTTGCTTCTTCGCACTTATTCTCAGGGCGGGGTGGAATTCCCCACCGGCGGTGATTCGGCTTTGCCGAAAAGTCCGCGAGCGCTCTTGGTTGTTCAAGAGGTCAGCAGATCCGGTGTGATTCCGGAACCGACGGTAACAGTCCGGATGGAAGAGGATAAGGCAGTCTCCCCACGCGAGGGTCTTTCCACCCTTGCTGGCTGTTCGCGTCATGTGAGCGGCTGTCTTTTCTATGCCCTGATTCTGGTACCCTGATTCTGTGAAGGAGTATTACCATGGATCAGTCGTTGCTTTCCCGTTTTGGTGATCAGGTGGAACGTGTGCGCGCCGGAATTGAAGCCCTTCGCCAAGGCAGGGGGGTTTTGGTTACGGATGATGCGGATCGTGAGAATGAAGGCGATTTGATTTTTCCCGCTCAGACATTGCGTGTGGATCAAATGGCCATGCTCATCCGTGAGTGCAGCGGGATTGTCTGTCTTTGCCTTACGGATGAAAAGGTGCGCGCTCTTGAGCTGCCGCCTATGGTTCGTGATAATTCCAGCCGATATCAAACCGCGTTTACAGTCTCCATTGAAGCTGCCGAGGGCGTGACGACGGGTGTTTCCGCAGCGGATCGTTTGCGAACCGTGCAAGCTGCCATAGCCTCTTCAGCCACTCCGGGTGACTTGCATCGCCCCGGACATGTGTTTCCGCTTTGTGCAAAACCCAACGGCGTACTGGAGCGTCGAGGGCATACGGAAGCTACTGTGGATATGATGCGCTTGGCCGGTCTGGAACCTTGCGGTGTGTTGTGTGAGCTTACGAATCCGGACGGCACCATGGCCCGCTTGCCGGAGGTTGCATCGTTTGGCGAGCGACATGATTTTCCCGTGCTCACCGTGGAAGACCTAGCCTATTATCGTGAGCAGGTCGCTCAGCAGTAAAATGTTCAGTGGACGCGACAGCAGATCTTCCAATGGGCGGGTCTGCTGTCCTTTAGAGAAGGGTGCCAAGGTCGGCATATAGCTGGCAACAGTTGCGCCCCAGTTCTTTGGCCCGGTACATGGCGATATCTGCATTTTTTACCAGGGTAACAGGTCGGTCCGCCTCCGCAGGGTACAGGCTGATACCGATGGAAGCGCCAATTTTGGCCTGGCCTTGGGGCAGAGAAAAGGGGCGTTTGAGTTCCGCCAGGATGGTGTCGGCAAGATCTTTGGCCTGTTGCGGTGAGTTGAGGTTCGGGAGGATTACGGTAAATTCGTCGCCTCCCAATCTGGCGGCCGTGTCGGTCTCTCCGAGTGTCGCGCAGATTCGCCGCGCCACATTTTTGAGAAGTGCGTCTCCGGCATCATGCCCCATGGTGTCGTTGACTTGTTTGAATCGGTCCAGGTCGATAAAAAGCAGCCCTAAGCACGTTTGCTTTGCTTCGGTTTCCGCACAGATTGTATCCAGCGTTTTAAAAAAAGTCGCTCGAGTCGGAAGACCGGTCAAACAGTCGCGATGAGCCTCTTCGATTTGATCTTTTGCTTGAAGCAAATCCTCAATCATCATCTCCAACCGAAATTCCCTGGCTTCCTTTTGGACCACAATACTGGAAATTTGTTCCGCCAGTTCTGCCACCACAGCGGGGATACCCGGAGTTGCCGTGAGTTGCAGCAAGTCCTGCACACTTTGGCGGTCTCCCTTGGCAACAGCCGTGGTTAATTGTAAAATTTTTTGCAGCGCATCATCTCGCATGCTTTCCGCCCTGGTCTCAGTCTGATTGATGGAGGAGTAGTATAAAAGCATATTATGCGAGAAAAGAAAATAAGGCGCTACAGCGGCTTGTTCTGCAATATCATATATAATCCGTATCTTGAGTCTCCCCTGATGATCATGATAGGTGTATGGAATCTTGAACGGAGAATGTATTCATGCGGCTGATCTGAACTAATGGAGTGGGAAAATGAGTTGGTGGAATTCTCTTTCGGAGTTTTGGAGGGGCTTTATCTGTGGTGGCCTGGCGGTTCCGGCGGCGATTGTCGCCGTGGAGGTCGTAGTTAAGATGGCATTGCGAAAAAAATAGCACCTTCGTCTTTGTGTTGAGGCAAAATTCATTTTGCTTCTCCCCAAAAAGAACGCCTCCTTACCGATTCGGGCAGGAGGCGTTTTTTTGGGGAGAAATGCATCAGGCGAGCGATTCGGCCGCCTGTTTTTTGATTTTAGGAAGCCCCGTGGTAATGGCGCCGATGGAGATCACTGCAAGCACCATACAATACCAATTGTTGGCGACCACGGCCACCGGAGATATTCCTGCAATGGATCCGGCAAGGAGTACTTGGGCAGCATAGGGGGTCATCCCCTGCACAATGCATGAAAAGATATCCAGAAGACTGGCGCTTCGGCGAGGATCCACACCCGTATCCGCTGCGATTTCCTTGGCAAGTCGACCAGTAAGGATGATGGCTACGGTGTTGTTGGCTGTGCATGCGTCTGCCAGGGCCACCAGGGACGCAATGCCAAATTCGCCGGAACGCCTGGTGTTTCCACGGCCAGCCCGGCGAGCAAGCGAGTTGACACGTTCCAATAGCCATTGCAGGCCGCCGTTGAACCGGATCAACTCTCCCAAGCCGCCGACCAGCATGGAGAGGACCAGGATTTCATGCATGCTTGCAAAACCGGAATAAATGTCCTGGGCAAACTGGAGCAATGAATAGTCCGGTATGACGGTCAGGCCTACACCGCCCGCAAGGACGATGCCCGTGGCAAGCACAACGAAAACATTCACACCGGCCACGGCCAGACCAAGAATGACAAGGTACGGTACAACACGGATGAACTCCCAGTCCCCAATGTTCGTGACCGTTCCCGACGTACCGAGAAACCCGAGCAGAAGAAGGGTGCCAAGAGCTGCGGGGGTGACTATTCGAAAGTTCATCTTGAACTTGTCGCTCATGGCGCAGTTCTGTGTGCGTGTTGCTGCAATGGTTGTGTCCGAGATCATAGAGAGGTTGTCTCCGAACATGGCACCACCAACAACGGTCCCCATGAGCATGGCGATGGAAATATCGGTTTGATGTCCCACCCCGGCGGCAATGGGAGCAATGGCTGCGATGGTCCCCATGGAGGTTCCCATGGACGTGGCGACAAACGCGGCAATGGTGAAAAGCCCCGGAAGGACGAGTTCGGCGGGGATGAATGCCAAGCCCAGGTTCACTGTGGCGTCTACTCCGCCGATGGCTTTGGCAACCGAGGCAAAGCCGCCCGCTAAAAGGTAGATCACGCACATGGTCACAATGTTGATGTCACCGACGCCATGCAGGAAGATGGAAATTTTTTTGTCCAACTTTTCCTTGCCCATGAGTAAGGCCAGAGCAATGGCTGGTAAAATGGCGACCGCAGCGGACAATTGATAGAACGCCATGCTCTTGCCTTGAATGGTGAGCACTGTTCCCGTGCCGATGAATAGAGCGAGAAAGAGGAGAAGGGGAAGCAGAGCGCTTCCACGCGGTGGAATGGATTGCTGGTTCATGAGGTAAGCTCTTTGGGTTATGATTGACTGTGAGCCGTCCCTTCGTGCGGACGGCGTCCCATCATGCGTGGAAATTGTCTTTAGGATATCCCTTGCAGTGTGTCCAGTTAAAACGATCTCTAACTGTCTTTTATTGTTGTTATATGTTTATATATCAATATTAGTTTTTAAGAACCGGCTACTTATGAACACACGCCTCCCCAAGCGGGCAAGCAGTGAAAGCATTTCCTTCCCAATACTCTAAGGATGGAATGTTTGTTGTTTCTCCTTAAATCTTGTGAGTTTTACTCAACTGGTTGGCCATTATTTCTTCGCTTTTTCAAATAGAAATTCTCTATATCTCCATACTGTTTGTTTGCTTATAAACAATTGGTCTGCCCAACGCTTCTTCGATAACTTCCGTCTTGACTGAGGGGTAGGTTTCGTTCGTTTTGCTAAGAAAGGAGGACGTATGGTCAATTTTTTTGCCTCGCGAAAAGGAATCATTTTCGTCGGGCTTGTGATCGGGTGCTTGGCAGCTTTGCTCCAGTATCTGGGCAACCCTGGGAACATGGGCATCTGTGTTGCTTGCTTTGAGCGGGATATCGCCGGTGCTGTCGGGCTGCACCGTGCGGGCGTTGTCCAGTATATGCGTCCTGAAATCTTCGGCTTTGTTCTTGGTGCGCTGGGTGCCGCACTGGTCGGCAAAGATTTTCGGCCCAGGGCCGGATCCGCGCCCATCGTCCGATTCATCCTCGGTGTGTTTGCCATGATAGGCGCCCTGGTTTTTTTAGGGTGCCCATGGCGTGCGCTGTTGAGGCTGGCTGGCGGAGATCTCAATTCCCTCTTCGGTCTGGCCGGTCTCATCGCCGGAATTTGGGTCGGCACACTTTTCTTCAAGAAAGGGTATAACCTCGGTCGTAGTCAAAAGACATACTCGTCGGTGGGACTGATTATGCCTTTGGTCATGGTCGGTTTTTTGATTTTGATGTTTCTGTATCCGCAGGTTTCCGGCAAAGCTGAATCAGGTGTGCTTTTTTACAGCCTCAAGGGACCGGGAGCGATGCATGCGCCATTGTTCATCTCTCTGGGTGTGGGGTTGTTGGTGGGAGCCATTGCCCAACGGAGCCGGTTTTGTACCATGGGGGCTTTTCGTGATTTGATTTTGTTCCGGCAGGTTCACCTTTTTTCCGGTGTTCTGGCCTTACTTGCCGCAGCCTTTGCCGTGAACTTAATCCTTGGACAGTTTAATCCTGGGTTTGCCGGACAGCCCGTGGCTCACACCCAGGGTTTGTGGAACTTTATGGGCATGGTCCTTGCCGGTCTTTGCTTTGCTTTGGCTGGTGGTTGTCCTGGACGGCAGCTGTTCATGGCGGGCGAGGGAGATGGCGATGCCGCCGTCTTTGTGTTCGGCATGATCGTTGGCGCCGGTTTTGCGCATAACTTTGGCTTGGCCAGTTCGCCTAAGGGCGTGGGGCCGCACGGTATAGCGGCGGTCTTCATTGGATTGGCTGTGTGTTTGTTTATTGGATTTACCATGCGAAAAAAATCAGCCTAGGGAGAATACGACATGATTGAGACTGTCGATGCGCGGGGGCTGTCCTGCCCTCAGCCGGTACTGGATACCCTGGCAAAGATCGTGGCAATGGGATCGGGGAAAATAGAAGTCTTGTTGGACACCGAGGCCTCCAAGGAAAATGTGGCTCGTGCCGCGCAATCCAAAGGATGGCGTGTGGAATCCGTTGAAGAGGATAACGGTGAATATCGTTTGATGCTTGCCGGGGACTAAATATGGGCCTTCGGAAGCTACTCCGAAAGATTGTTCCCGGTTCGCAGGGCACTGTCCGGGCGGACCGGGGACTTCTTATTTTTGAACATACCAGTGAGGTCATTCGGGCCGAACAGGAACTCAAGCGTGCGGGCTATGCGATCAAGGTGATGGGACCGCCTCCAGAGATTCAGAAGGGTTGTGATCTTGTGGTAGAGTATCCTCTTATTGAGGGACTTGATATCCTGCGCACCTTAGAGAAGGCTGGAACGGTTCCATTGGATGTCGTGCCGGTAACCGGGCCGTTGCTTTCTCCCGTGGATTTGTTTCAGATAAAGGATTTCGGACGGTACCTGATGGTGCGCGCCGCGAACATGAAAATTACCGTGGAAAAGAGCGGGGGGACTATCGTGAACGTGTCCGGCGGTGGTTGTCCAGATGTTCCGTACATCGCGGCTCAACTTATTGGACGCACGTTGGAGGATGCTCCTGAACCGCGCGAAGTAGGACATACTCTGTGCGGTTATGCTTTGCAGCTCGCCTACGAGGAGGTGAAGCGCCAGTGCTCGCAGTAGTGGGGACCATCCCTGATCCGACCATTCCGGTGTTGGAAGGAACAATTGATTTCCAAAATGGACGCCTTGCCGTGGATGGCAGGGAATTTTCCCCTGACCGCGGGACTCCCGCCCTGTTGGCTGCTTCGGCTGTGACGTGTCGTTGTCTGCAATTGCAGCCACCGTACGCCTTTTTAGTAGGAGATGAAGGGTTGGGGAAGGGGAGTCGGAATATCTATGAATATTTGACTCGTATTTTGCCACAGCAAACGTTTTCCACTCTTGCTTTTCATTACTTACAGCCCGACGTGGATTGGCATGATCGGATTTTGCTGAGTATCCAATCGTTGACAACGTTTCCCACGCTCGTGGCCGATGCTGGCTTTATGTACGCAGCAAAAATGAGCGGGAATGCAGGTGCATATACCCTTTTTACACCAGATGTTGGTGAGCTGGCGTTTCTGGCGGATGAGATGGCGCCGCATCCATTTTACACACGTGGTTTTATTTTGCAGGATGACGAGAAAATACAGGAGCTTGTCGTCCGAGCTTATGCACACCAAAACGCGGCCCAGTGTCTGTTGGTCAAGGGGAGCACGGATCACATTGCCAATAAAGAAGGCGTGCTGGCAAGGGTATCAAGCCCGTCGATTGAAGCAATGGAAGCGATGGGAGGAACGGGTGACACCGTAACCGGCATGGCTTGCGCTTTGATCGAGTCCGGTTTTGACGTATCTCGTGCAGCGTGGGTTGCGGCTCAAGCCAATCGTCATGCTGGGGAGTTGGCGGACCTTAATCCGGCCTCGCAGATCGGTGAGTTGATTACGCACATTCCTGCCGCGCTTGAAAGAGCTTTGAAGGAGCTACAATAATCGGGCGGCGTAGCACACGGATAGACTCTGAAAGTCGTTCCGGTTGTTCAGGCAATTTTGTGATGGCAAAAAGGTGAATTCTGATACTCGCTCCGCCGTTTGTGCATTTTTCCATGTCTTGAATTTTTCTTTGGCTACAACGTTGAGCACCGCAAATCTCCCCCGCCCCCATGAGGAAAAAAGAAAGACCCCGGATTGTCGGGGTCTTTTGTCAAACTGTCAAAGGTAGATACGCCTAAATTCTTTTTCGACAAGACCTGTTAAAGCGTTCAATATACGAGTTTTGCATCGGCTTATCTCGTTGGTGAATTTCTGATCAATGCCATGTTGATCGGTCCTAGCAATGCTTGTTACGTCTTAGTTTGCCATATGAAAATACTGAGCACAACTTGGCCAGAAGTCACTACTTTGCAGAGGAACTATTTCACTGAAGTTTTACAACAGATTTTGCAAATTAGCCTGCAAATACGGTGTATACAGGGTAATCCTTTCCCAGTTTGTCGAGGGCTGAGAAGTAGGGCTTATCAGAGGTTGTTGCCATTTGTTCCATGTTGGAAAACCTGACGTTTCGAGTTGTTTTATCTACAGTTAAATATTTAAGTTGCGTTTTGTCCCGGTCGGGAGGACTTGAGTGCGTTACGATTATTGGGGAAAGACGTTTTTGGATGGGGACTGGCATCATCTGGGGCATCATTGTCTGGACGTCGCGGCCGTGGCCGAACGGTTGCTGGACGCGAACCCCGTGTGGGCGGCTCGCATGGCTGATCTTGCCCCCATGCCGACCGGCCATGTGCGTTCCTTGGTTCTTTTTCTTGCCGCGTGTCACGATCTGGGCAAGTTCCATCCCGGCTTTCAGCGTTTGACCTCGTTGGGGGAAAAGCTCGGACACCGTCGCGGCGGGTATGCGCACCATCACACGGAATACGGGCTTGCTCTCTGGGAAAAAATATGGCCATGGGACTATCTTGACCTGCCGGATGAATACTCCCTGAAACCGTTGTTGACGGCCGCATTCTGCCATCACGGATCACCCTGCGATACCTGCGATTTGGGGCATTCCGCGTTTTCCGTGGAGGCTGATGCCGAAGCGTTCGTGCGCGAGGTGGCGGCGCGCTTTCTTTGCGAATCATATGAACAGTTCCGAGAGGTGGAGCTTGAGCCATTGTCGTGGTTCACGGCCGGGCTGATCATCCTTGCGGATTGGATCGGCTCCAACGAGCATTGGTTCAAGCCCGTTTCCAAGTGGGATTGTTTTGAAGCCTATTGGCCGGTTGCGCAGGGGCGGGCGGCCGATGCCGTGGACGCACTCGGGCTGGTCGGGGCGCACGCCACGGATAGCTGTGAGTTTGCGGACCTGCTGCCCCATTTGAAGGGATGCGCGCCAAGCCATATGCAGCAGGCCGTTCTCGATCTGCCGGAACCCATCGGGCCGGAAATGTTCATCATTGAGGATCTGACCGGCGGGGGCAAGACCGAGGCGGCCCTGCTGGCTGCGCACCGTTCCATGCGCTTTGGCCTTGCATCGGGCCTGTACGTGGGGCTGCCCACCATGGCCACGGCAAACGCCATGTATGAACGCCTCGCCCAAGGATACCGGGCCTTGTTCGATCAGGATATTTTTCTCGCCCTCGCGCACGGCGGCACCTTTCTCAATGAAACATACATGTCCGGCCTTTGCGCGCGGCAGGGAGCAGACAACGACGAAGGGGGCGCGGTTAGCGCCCACTGGCTGGCGGATAGTCGCAAAAAGGCTCTGCTGGCTGCGTGCGGTGTGGGTACCATCGATCAGGCTCTGCTGGGCGTGCTTGGGGCCAAACATCAGTCCCTGCGGTTGCTGGGTTTGTGCCGTTCCGTGCTGGTGGTGGACGAGGTGCATTCCTATGACGTTTACACCGGTGAACTGCTAGCAAATCTGCTGCGGTTTCATGCCGCCATGGGCGGTAGCGCCGTGCTGCTCTCGGCCACCATGACGAGTGAGCTGCGCCGGACTCTGGCCGAGGCGTGGCGCAATGGCCGCGCCCTTGCCGGGAAAAACGTGCCCGAACCCGAACAGGATGCGGACCCGTTTTCCGTGTCCTTTCCGCTCATGACAAGGCTGACGGATGAGAAGGGAGAATCCATTCCCGTTGCCACGCGCCGCACGCTGAACGTGGCCGTGGAGTCGGTATATGACGAATCCGGCATGTTCGACGCATTGCGCCGGGCTTTTAAGGCCGGTGCCTGCGCCTGCTGGATTCGAAATACTGTGGTGGACGTGCTGGAAGCGGCGCGGCTGCTGGTTGAGGAACACGGCCTGCCCGCTGACAGGGTGCTGGTGTTTCATTCCCGGTTCACTGGCGCCGACAGGGCCGATATCGAACGGGAAGTGTTGCGCGTGTTCGGCAAGGAAAGTGTAGCGTCCGACCGGGCCGAGAAAATCCTGATTGCCTCGCAGGTGGTCGAGCAGTCCCTTGATTTGGATTTTGATGTTTTGCTGAGCGATCTAGCGCCCATGGAGTTGATGATCCAGCGGGCCGGACGGTGCCACAGGCACGAGCGTTCCCGTCCGGTCGGCTATGAAACCGCAGTGATGCGGGTGCTCATGCCCGAACCTGCGGACGATGCGCCCGGAGACTGGTATGGGACCATGTTCGAAAAGGGGCAGTATGTGTACCCGCGTCCGGCCGTTTTGTGGCGTACGGCCCGGATTTTGTGCTCCAAGGGGGCCGTCGTGTTGCCTCGCGACGCACGGGAATTGGTAGAGGGCTGCTATGGGGACGGTGTTCTGTGCGCCCCGCATAGCATGGACGGGCGGGAAATGGACGCCTTTGGCAAGCAATGCGCGGACAAGGCCGTGGCCTGTTTCGGTTCCCTCGATTTTTCCGGGGGTTATTCGCTGGAGGATTCGCCGTGGGGCGACGACGTAGCCGCTCCCACGCGGTTGGGCGAGCCGAGCCATGGTCTGCGGCTGTTGCGCGTGGAGGATGACGGGGTGCGCCTGTGGTCTGACGACGGCAGGGGCGCGAGCATGGACAACTGCGTGCGTTCCGAGGTGCGCGTACCCGTGCGCCTTCTTTCGTCCGCCCATGCTCCGCAATCCTGCGCTAGCGACGTGTCCTCGCTCATGGAGTCCATGCCGGACAAGGGCGAGTGGTGCGTCTGCCTGCCCCTGTGCGAAATTTCGCCCGGCGTGTGGTCTGGTTCTGGCAAGGACGCCAGGGGCGTGACCAGAACCGTCCGCTATGATCAGCGGTGCGGTCTGGTTGTTGACTGATTAAATCCCCTGCAGTTGGTGTTTTTTTCGATAATTGTATTAGTTCTTCGTTATTGTCGAGTCCGCTGATCCACTTTATATGAGGGTGGTTAGGGGGCTTTTTTTTGTATATGGTATCGTATTCCAAATATATATGGAGAAAACCATGAACTACAATTTATTGGATGAGCCGTGGCTGCCCGCACTTTTTGGGGACGGGCGGACCGAATGGATACGGCCATGGGAAATCGTGGGCGACAATCCGCCCGTAGGCTTAAATCCGCAACGGGCGGATTTCCGGGCCGCGCTCATGGAATTCCTTGTGGGCCTGTTACAGACCGCGTTTGCGCCTGCGGACATGCGCACCCGGGACCGAATGCTCGGTTCCCCGCCGAGCCAAAAGAAACTACGCGAGGCCTTTGCGGCCCACCGGGAGTTCTTCAACCTTTTTGGCGAGCGCCCCCGGTTCATGCAAGACCTGACCATGAATGAAATGGACAAGCCCGTGAGCAACGGGATCGGGGCATTGCTCATTGAGCAGCCCGGCGGCATCACCCTGCGTGAAAATAAGGACTTTTTTATCAAACGCGGGCAGGTGGAGGCCATGTGTCCGGCCTGCGCCGCGGCCGCCCTGTTCACCTTGCAGGCCTTTGCCCCGGCCGGCGGACGCGGCAATCGCACGTCCATGCGCGGGGGCGGTCCGCTTTCGACCCTGTGCGCGGGAGACACCCTGTGGCAAAGCCTGTGGCTGAACGTGGCTCCGGTCAAGGGCCGGGGGAGCATCGAACCCACTTCGGACAGGGGGGTGCTCGCTTCTCGCGTGTATGCATGGGCCGCGCCCACCCGCACCAGCGACAAGAATGAACAGGTGCATCCGCAGGATATGCATCCCCTGCACGTGTTCTGGGGCATGCCCCGGCGCATTGTGCTGCGTGAGGAAGAGGCCCAAGGACCCTGCCATGTCTGCGGCAGGGAACATGGTCTGGCCGTGCGCGAGTTCCTTTCCCGTCCCAACGGCTACAACTACGGCCCGGAATGGGTGCATCCGCTCACGCCCTACACCATGGAACAGGGCAAACCGCCCCTGTCCATCAAAGGGCGCAGCAACATAGACGCCTACAGCAACTGGCTGGGCGTTGTCTATGGCGAGCCGGACGCCAAGCGGCACATGCACGCGGCCCAGTGCGTACGCAATGCCGGGAGGCGCGGCAGCCGGATCGGCGTGGCCGGGTATGACATGGACAATGCAAAAGCTCGGCAATGGTGCGAGCATGTCTTCCCATCCTTTGTCCTGCTCGGGGACGAAGTGACCTTCGTCGCGGAAGTGCGCGGCATGGTGGCCGCTGCGGATCAGGTGCGGCGCAACCTGCTGGGCGCGCTTAAGGACGCGCTGGTGCATGATGCTGGAAAGAATCAGGCCAAGACCGACATGAGTCTTTTCGAGAACGCCAACAACATGTTCTGGGGCCGCACCGAAGCGGCTTTTTATGAAAACGCGGCCCAGCTTGCTGCCTTGCCAGATCGCGACGCGAGCCTGTCCGAACGGGACGAGCTGCGTCTTGTGTGGGGCAGGGTGCTCTTGGTCGAGTCTTCAAAGTTGTTCGAGGAAAACGCCGAACGGTTCGGCATACCGCCAGAGCGCATGGAGCGCTGCGTGGAAGCGCACAAGCGCATGAGGAATTACAATATCAAGTATTTGCGCGGCATGGAAATGTATCCGCCTAGGGAGGCATGATGAAATTGGATCAGGCATTCAACGACAACGGCTTCTGGAAGGCCGTGGAATCGTGGTGGCATGGTCTGGAGAAAGACCGTGGTCAGCGGGCCGGTCTGCGCCGGGCCAAAAGTCGCACCGAGGTGTATGTGTCCCCGGCCTATCGCAACGGACTGGTGGAGGAATTAGCTTCGTTTGAACTGGGCGAGCCTGATCTGGAACGGTTGGCTCTTGCGGCCGGTGTGTTGGCCAATGCCCGGCACTTGCACAAGGGGCATTTCGCCGCTGTTTTCGCTCGGGAGGGCAAGGGCTCTCCGGACATGCGCGACGTACGTTTCCGTAAGCTGCTGGCCGTGGAGGACGGTGAATACGATGAATTGTACCGCATGTTGGTGCGGTTCGTGGGTATGTGCGGCGGCGTGGCCAGCCTCGGCGGGTTGATCCGGCATACCATGTACTGGAACGATCAGGCCCGGATGAACTGGGCCAGGGAATACTACCCCAACCGAAGCAAAGCATAAGGAGATCATATTATGTCCCGTTTCATTCAACTGCACGTTTTGACCACGTATCCGGCCAGCAACCTGAACCGCGACGACCTCGGACGCCCCAAGACCGTGAAGATGGGCGGGTGCCAGCGGTTGCGTGTTTCCTCCCAGAGCTTGAAACGCGCATGGCGCACCTCGGAGCACATCTCGGGCGCGCTGTGTGATCATTTCGGCAAGCGTACCAAGGAAGTCGGCAAATACGCGTATTTTGCCCTGACAAACGGTGTGACCTTTGCGGAAAGCATGGAGGACATTGAGGCAACGGGCGATCTGCCAACCCTGAAGCAGGCGGCCGCCGCCAAGATCGCGCGCGCTGTGGCGGGCGTGTTTGCCAAGAACAAGGCGGAATACAAGGCCAAGGCGGACAAGTTTGTGAAAAAGGATTTCCTTGAATCCCTCGAAACCGAGCAGATGGCCCACCTGAACCCCGTGGAACTGGCGGCCGTAGGCGAGCTGGTGGAGACCTGCCGCGAGACAGGCAAGGAACCGGAAAAAGATGCGTTGGATCTTTTGCGCGGTGAAGCCAATGCCGTGGATGTGGCCATGTTCGGCCGAATGCTGGCCAGCCGTCCGGAATACAACGTGGAGGCCGCTGTGCAGGTGGCGCACGCCATGACCGTTCACAAGGCCGTTGTGGAGGACGATTTCTTCACCGCCGTGGACGATCTGAACCGCGACGACCCCGGGGCCGGGCACATGGGCGTGGCTGAGTTCGGCGCGGGCCTCTTTTACCTGTATGTGTGCGTGGACCGCGACCTGCTGCTGGAAAACCTCGGTGGCGATGAGAACCTTTGCAACCGCACTCTTGGAGCGTTGGCGCGGGCCGTGTACACGGTGAGTCCCTCGGGCAAGCAGAACAGCTTTGCCTCCCGCGCCGTGGCTTCCTATTGCGTGGCGGAAAAGGGCGACGCCCATGCGCGCACCCTTGCCGAGGCGTTTCTCAAGCCCGTGAACGGCGAGGATATGCTTGCGGACGCCCTTGCCGCGCTCGAAACCAAACGCGAGAGCTTCAACGCCATACTGGGCGAGGAGGCCGAATCCATAGTTTGCGGCCATGGCCGGCAAACTTTGAAAGACCTTTGTGACTTCATCGCGGAGTAAAGACCATGAGGGAATATCTTGTCTTTACCCTCCGGGGTCCCATGCAGAGCTGGGGCACGGTCTCGGCCGTGGGCGAGGTTCGCGCCACGGCCGGGCGGCCCGGGCGTTCCGGGGTGATGGGGTTGGTGGCGGCCGCGCTGGGCATCCGGCGCGACGCTCCGGATGCCCTTGAAACCCTGCATGGCGCGGCGCGCATTGCCGTACGTGCCGACGCCTCGGGCGAACGGATGATTGACTACCACACGGTGCAGACGCCTCCTTCCGTGCGCAAGGTGACGTACCATACGCGGCGCGACGAGCTGGTGAACAAGGTCTGCAAGGAGCAGCTTACCACCATCCTTTCCCGACGCGAGTACCTTGCCGGGGCCGCGTTCACGGTGTGCGTGTGGCTGGAGAAAGATGCCGGATACGGCGTGGATGACATGCGGGACGCGCTGGCCCGGCCACGGCTGGCGCTCTACCTCGGCAGGAAATCCTGCCCGCCGGGTTTTCCCCTGCTGCCGGAAATCCTGTCCGCAGACAACGTTGCCGAGGCGTTTGAACGCTATGACGAAATATGCGGTGAACACTGCCGTAATGCGGGATCCCTGTTCACGGGTTCGCAGGTGTGGTCCGACGCCGGGCACGGCGTCCCCGAAGTGGAAAAATATTCCACGGTGTATTCCGTGCGCGACGTGTTGACCAACTCGGCCCGACGACAGTTCGCCATGCGGCAGGAGCACCATTTCACCCTGCGTCGGAAACCGGAGGTGGAACATGTTCATGAGTAAGATTCGGCTGGACATGGCCCGGTCCTCGCATCTGGGCGTGTACGAGGCACATCAGGCGCTCTGGAAGCTCTTTTCGGATTCCCCTGACCGGCGGCGGGACTTTCTGTATCGCCATCTGGACGACTCCTCGTTTCTGACCGTTTCGAAGCGGCGGCCCGAGGATTTGCCTTTTGTGCGCAGGATAGAAGTGAAGGAATATGAACCGAAGCTGACGAACGGCGACAGGGTATTGTTTTCCCTACGTTTCAATCCCGTGATCAAGCGGCGTGAACCTTCGTCCAACGGCAGGCGCGGGCGTCAGGTCCGGGTGGACATGGTGCAGGACGAACGAAAGCGCTTTATGCGCAAGGGGCTTGAAATGCCGCCGCGTTCGGAAATAGCCCAAGGTGTTGCCGAACAGTGGCTTGAAAAACGAGAGCAGACTCTGGGCCTGGCACTGGAAAAGGAAACTGTCATGGCGGAGGCCTATGACCAGAGCCGTTTCGGGTACAGGGGCGGCAGCAAGGATGTGGTGCTTTCGCGTATTGATGTGTGCGGGTTTGCCACGGTTTCCGATGCCGCGCTACTGAAAAAAGCCCTTTTCCAGGGGGTGGGCGCTGCCAAGGGCTTTGGTTTCGGGCTGTTGCTGGTAAGGCGGGCGTGATGCTGCCGAAGCTCAGACCGTTGCCGCTGAAGGAGCGGTCCAGCATGGTCTTTCTGGAAAAAGGCCGGTTGGATGTGCTGGATGGCTCCTTTGTGCTGGTGGATGCGGAAGGCGTGCGGGTGCACGTGCCGGTGGGCGGGGTGTGCTGCATTCTGCTGGAACCCGGCATACGCGTTTCGCATGCCGCAGTGACTCTTGCGGCCCGTTCCGGCACCCTGCTTGTGTGGGTGGGGGAGGCCGGTGTGCGGCTCTACGCCGCCGGGCAGCCCGGAGGCGCACGTAGCGACAAGTTGCTTTGGCAGGCCTCACTCGCCCTTGACGACACCGCGCGGCTCAACGTGGTGCGCAGGATGTACGAGATCCGCTTTGGCGGCAACGCCCCGGGCGGCCGCAGCGTGGAGCAGCTGCGCGGCATGGAGGGCGCACGCGTGCGCGCTATGTACAAGCAGATGGCCAAGCTCTATCGCGTTGAGTGGTCCGGGCGGCGATACGATCCCGGGAGTTTTTCGAGCGGAGACGTTCCGAACCAGTGCCTGAGCGCGGCCACGTCGTGCCTCTACGGGATCAGCGAGGCCGCCATTCTCGCAGCCGGGTATGCGCCGGCAATCGGTTTCCTGCATACGGGAAAACCCCGTTCGTTCGTGTATGACATCGCGGACCTCATCAAGTTCGAGACCGTTGTTCCGGCCGCGTTCGGCGTTGCCGCGGGCAAGCCTGCGGACCCAGAGCGCGAAACGCGCATTGCCTGCCGCAACATGTTTCGAAAGAAACGGGTGCTGAAACGCATTATTCCGTTGATTGAGGAAGTTCTGGCCGCCGGGGGCAAAAAATTGCCTGAGCCTGCGCCCGAGGCTGCGGGGCCGGCTTTCGAGGAGGAGAAGGGGCATGGCGATGACGGTCATCGTGGTTGAGAGCGTTCCGCCGCGTCTGCGGGGGCGTCTTGCCGTCTGGATGCTGGAAATCCGTGCCGGAGTGTATGTGGGTGACCTGTCCTTGCGCACCCGCGAGATGGTCTGGTCCACCGTGCGTGAGGGAATTGCGGACGGCAACGGGGTGATGGTCTGGCAAAGCCGGACCGAGCAGGGGTATTCATTTGAAACGCTTGGTGTCAATCGTCGGGTTCCCGTGGATTTTGACGGCATGGCGCTGGTCAGTTTTTTGCCATTGGAGGAAAAAGAGACATGATGCAATGATAATGCCTGACTATGGGTAAAATTTTGGTTTTTTTGTTGTGGCGTTTTTGTGCTAAGAAATATAAGTGGTTCTGGTTAGAGTGTTCCCCACGCCCGTGGGGATGAACCGCCGCCGAACCAGTCGGCCTCCAGCTCGCTGGAGTGTTCCCCACGCCCGTGGGGATGAACCGCAGACCGAGCGCGTGCGTTTGCTCGCGGATCAGTGTTCCCCACGCCCGTGGGGATGAACCGGAAATCG
>NZ_FUYC01000017.1 GCF_900167125.1 Paucidesulfovibrio gracilis DSM 16080 | reverse complement strand
AAAAAACGATAACCGCGACAGGCCGCAGGCCTGGAGCAAGGAAAAGTCTTTGGAAAGGGGGTCCAGGGGGAAGAACCTTTCTTCAGAAAGGTTTTCCCCCTGGTCGCCGAAGGCATTGGTTTTCGCGAGTTCTTTTTCTCTCCGGCTAGGCAATGGTTCCTTGGTCTGGTAAGGGGGAATGAGTCGGCTGGGGTGCATGGTGGGATATATATCCCCGTGTTGGGACGGTATCTTTTTAATGGAGATGGTCATGGCTGAGTACGAATTGGTCAAGCGCGCCAAAGCTGCGGGCTGAGCAGCCAAAATCGCTCCGGAGGTACTGGAGCAAACATTGGCGGGGCTGGGCGACGGCTATTCCGATCCCCGCATCCTGGCCGGACGTCCTGGCGACAACGAGGACGCGGTCACCTTGCGTTTTCCCGAAGGGCGCGCCCTGGTGCAGAGCGTGGACTTTTTTACGCCCATTGTGAACGATCCGCACGGGTTCGGGCGCATTGCCGCGGCCAATGCCCTGTCCGACATCTACGCCATGGGCGGCGAACCGCTCTCGGCCATGAACATTGTCTGTTTCCCGGTCAAACAACTGCCCACGGAGCTGTTGCGCGCCATTTTGGAAGGCGGGCAGGAAGCGGTACTGGAGGCCGGGGCTGTGCCGTCCGGCGGCCACAGCGTGGAAGACGACGAAGTGAAATACGGGCTTGCGGTTTCCGGCACCGTGGATCCCGAGGCCATGGCCACGAATCAGGGCATGCGGCCCGGGGACTACCTGGTGCTCACCAAGCCGCTGGGTACCGGGGTGCTGGCCACGGCCCTGAAGGCGGACTGGGAGGGAGCCGAGGAGTTCGAGCGCCGTTTGATCCACTGGTGCGGGCGGCTCAATGCCAATGCCGGACATGTTTTGCAGCGTCTTCGCCTGCGTGGAGCCACGGACGTGACCGGCTTTGGTCTGGGCGGCCATTTGCTGGAGCTGTGCCAGGGCAGTGCCTGCGCGGCCACGCTTTGGCTGGATCAGGTGCCGCTTCTGGATGATGTGCTGGAGCTGGCGGGCATGGGGCTTTTGCCTGCGGGGTCGATCTGCAACCGCAATTTTTATCTGCCCCGTTGCCGGGCGGCTTCCGATCTGGACGAACTGCGGCGGGATTTGCTCTTTGACGCCCAGTCCTCGGGCGGTTTGTTGCTGGCGGTGCCGCCGGACCGTTTGGGGGATTGTGTTTCCATGCTCACGGACCTGGGCGAGCCGGCCTTTGTGGTGGGCCGCGCCCGGAAGCCCGGAGCCGAAGGGGAGCCGCTGTTGGAAATTGCGGCCCGGCGTGAGGAATAGGCGGATTGGCTGTGCGAAAAGAAAAGCGTCAGATGCGAAATCGATTGGTGGGCGGTGGGGCTGTTGCGGTGGTGTTGTTTGTCCTTTGCACTGCGGCATCGGTCCCGGCCCAGCCGGGCCTGGGTACGTCCGACCCCGAGGCCGTGAACATGGTGCGGCTGCTTTGCCTCAAGCACGACATCAAGCCCGAGGCGGCCTGCCATGCGCTCACGGCCATGGCCACCACGCCGCCCATGTACCTGAATACCGGGCAGGAGGGCATGCTCGATGCCCTGTTTGATCCGGACCATGAGCAAACCGCCCTGCGCGAGCTGGCGGAGCAATATGATTTGCCCGCGTCCGCCCTGGCTGCGGCGTTGTACGATTACCGCGTCTGGGATCTGGCCCGTCAGGGCGCGGGTCGCTGACCGTTCGTGGTCACGGGTGGCGCAGCCGTTCCAGGCCATGGCCTTCCCGCAACAGCGGTGATGATCAGTTCACCAACTGCTTGGCCAGTTTTACGGCGGTAACCGCGTCCGTGGAACAGCCGTGCGCGCCGATGGATTCGGCGAACGCTTCGGTGACCACGGCCCCGCCGATCATGACCTTGACGTGCTCCAGTCCTTTTTCCCGCAGCAGTCTGACCGTGTCCTCCATGCGCACCATGGTGGTGGTCATGAGCGCGGAAAGGCCCACCAGCTTGGCTCCTTCCTCGGCAGCGGCCTGCACGATGCGGTCGGCGGTCACGTCTTTGCCCAGGTCCACCACGTTGAACCCGTGGTTGCGTAGCATCAGGCAGACGATGTTTTTGCCGATGTCGTGAATGTCGCCTTCCACTGTGGCCATGATCACGCAGGGGCGTTCCTGCTTCCCGCTGTCCGCCTCCATGAGCGGATTGAGGATTTTGAAGGCGTTTTGCAGGGTCTCGGCGGACTGGATGAGTTGGGGGAGGAAGTATTCCTTGCGTTCGTATTTTTCACCCACGTCCATGATGGCCGGGATGAGATGTTCGTCCACGAGATCGAACGGACCATTGCCTTGATCCAGCGCGTCCTGCACCAGGGCGGTGATGCCGTCCTTGTTGCCTTTGACCACGGCTGAAAACAGGGGATGGGAATCCGGTTCCCCGCCGGTTCCCTGCTGTGGGGAGTTTGTGCCGGGCTGTCCGGTTCCGCCCGTGGGCTTCCAGTCCGAATAGGTATTGATGAAATAGGTGGCCTGGGGGTCGCGGTTGAGCAACACCTCGGAAGCGGCCAGGGCTTCGCGCAGCCGGGCCGAATCCGGGTTGGCGATGAACGAGGCCAGTCCGGAAGCCAGACACATGGAAAGGAACGTGGAATTGAGCAGGTCGCGCGCGGGCAGACCGAACGATACGTTGGAAAGCCCCAGGGTGGTGGCCAGTCCCAGTTCCTCGGTGCAGTAGCGGATGGTTTCCAGGGTGGCGCGGGCCGCCTCGGGTTTGGAGGAGACGGTCAGGGCCAACCCGTCCACCACGGCCAGACGACGCGGCACGCCCAGGCTTTCGGCCTCGTCCAGCAGTTGTTCGATGATGGCGATGCGTTCGGGCGCGGTGACCGGCAGTTTTTTGCCTTTGATGGGCAGGAGAATGAAGGGCGCGCCAAAGCGGGCGCAGAGCGGTCCCAATTCGGCCATGCGTCCGGGATCGCCGCTGATGGAGTTCACCAGGGGGGAGCCGGGATAGGCCCAGAGCGCCTCGGCCACGGCCCCGGGAGTGGAGGAATCCAGGCACAGGGGCGTGGTGAACCGGCCTGTGAGCGCCTTGACCAGGGCGGGCAGGGTCACGGTTTCATCCACCATGGGCGCGCCCACGTTCACGTCCAGCACGGGCGCGCCGCGGTCCACCTGCTCTCCGGCGAGGCGCAGGGCTTCGGTCTGTTCGCCCTGTTGCAGTTCGTGAATGAGTTGTTTTTTGCCGGTGGGATTGATGCGTTCCCCGATGAGCACGGCGGGGTGGCCTTTGCCCAGGGGGACGCCCTCGCCCCGGGAGGTGAGCACCACGGCGCGGTCTTCCGGCTGGGGCAGGGACCAGGATTTTTCCCTGCTGCACGCGGCCAGGGCGCGGATGTGGTCCGGCCCGGTGCCGCAACAGCCACCCACGAACTTGGCGCCCATGTCGAAAAAGCGGGTGGACTGCTTGGCAAAATCGTCCGGCCCAAGGCGGAAAACCGTGTTGCCGTTCTCGTCCAGTTCGGGCAGTCCGGCGTTGGCGGCCACGTACAGGGGGGTGGAAAGACGCGGGAGCATGGCCCGGACCACGTCCGCTATCTGTTCCGGTCCGGCCGAACAATTGGTGGCCACCATGTCCACGCCCATGTTCTGCATGGTGTCGATGAAGTGCAGGGGCGTGGTTCCGGTCAGGCTGTTGGCGCCCTCAAAGGTCATGGACACGGCCACGGGCAGGTCGCAGACCTCGCGGGTCGCGATGACCACGGCCCGGGCTTCGGCCAGATCAAAATGAGTTTCACCCAGGATCAGGTCGGCTCCGCCGTCCACGCAACCCTGGATCTGCTCCTTGTACGCCTGCACCAACTCGCGGAAGGTGAGTTCTCCCAACGGCTCGCAAAAATGCCCGGTGGGTCCGATGCTGGCGGCCACGAACGCGTTGTCTCCGGCGGCCTTGCGTGCCAGGGTGCACATGGCCTTGTTCAGGTCGTAGACGTCCGCGTCCGGCCCAAGCTTGAAACGCGATCCGCCGAATGTGTTGGTGGTCAGCACCTGTGCGCCTGCGGCCAGATAGTCGCGGTGCACCTGGAGCACGGCATCCGGGCTTTTTAGCCCGAAAAGTTCCGGAGACATGCCCGGTGGCAGGCCGCGCTGTTGCAGCAGTGTGCCGTAACCACCGTCGAAAAAGCGGACCTGGTCGTCCTTGAGCAATTTTCGAAAATCGGGCATGGATGTTCCCCTCTGCGGCCCGGGCCGCTCTGTCCCGGTCGTACTGCCGGGTGCTGAGTGTTGCGTTCGGGTTTCGGCGGATCTGTATCAATATATCTCAATATAGGTCAACCAAAAAGGACGGTGTCACCTCGATGACACAGGGCTGCCGCGGGCAAGGCTTGAAAAGCGGCTCTAAAAGGTATACCGTTCCCATTTGACCACTACCGAACACCACACGGCGAAGATAGCGCCGAAAGACAATCCTGACATGACGGATACCATCTCCCAGCCGGAAGTTCACCGGTCTTCGGACACAGACGCCGGAGCCGGGGAAGCATCCAACAATACCAGCAACGCTCCCGCCAAGCGCGGCGGCGATATGCTGCCGGCGCTCAAGGAGAAGCGCTCCAGCGCGGTCGTTCCCAGCGATCCGCTCTCGCTGTATCTGCGCGAAATTTCCAAGTTCCCCCTGCTCAAGCCCGAGGAAGAACAGGAGCTGGCCCAGCGCGTGCGCGACAACGGCGACCAGGACGCGGCCTTCCGGCTCGTGTCCTCGCATTTGCGCCTGGTGGTCAAGATCGCCATGGACTTCCAACGCCGCTGGATGCAAAACGCCCTGGATCTGATCCAGGAAGGCAACGTGGGGCTGATGAAGGCCGTGAATAAGTTCGACCCGGACAAGGGCATCAAGTTTTCCTACTATGCCGCGTTCTGGATCAAGGCCTACATCCTTAAGTACATCATGGACAACTGGCGCATGGTCAAGATCGGCACCACCCAGACCCAGCGCAAGCTGTTTTATAATCTGAACAAGGAACGCCAGCGTCTGCTTTCCCTCGGGTTCGACCCCACCACCGAGGCGCTCTCCGAATCCCTGAACGTGAGCGAATCGGAAATCGTGGAAATGGACCAGCGCCTCTCCCGGGGGGACATGTCCCTGGACATGCCCGTGGGCGACGATACCGACGCCACACGCCTGGACTTTCTGCCCTCCCTGGCTCCGGGCGTGGAGGAGACCCTCTCCGACAATCAAATTTCCCGCATTCTGCTGGAAAACCTCAAAGCCATTGAGCACCAGCTCAATGAAAAGGAACTGGCCATCCTTAATGAACGGCTCCTTTCCGACTCCCCGGTGACGCTGCGGGAAATCGGGGAACGCTACGGCGTCACGCGGGAGCGTGTGCGCCAGATCGAGGCGAGGCTGTTGCAGAAACTTCGGCAACATCTGGAAAATACAGTAGACGACTTTTCCGTGGAGTGGATCAACGACAATGAATGAACGACTCATCGAACTCAAAAAAGAATCCTGCCGTCTGGCGCGGCAGCATAACCTGCCTTCCTTCTACGACGACTTCACCGAAGACGTTTCCTTTGCCTCGGACCTGTTTTTCAATCACCCTGCCCTGCTCAAGCTGCAGGAAGACTCGGTTCCCTTTCTCTATGACGACTATATGTTCGGCATCGAACACTCCAAGCGCCTGGCCCAGGACGCGGCTACACTGGTGATGGCCTGGAACAGCGGCCTGGACCGACAGACTGCCCGGCGCACCGCTCTGCTCACGGCCGTGGCCGCCATGATCCGCGACATCGAATGCGCCAGCGGCGAGGGCGAACGCACCCAAGGTTCCGCCTATACCCTGCTGGACGGCTGCACCCTCTCGGACAGTGAAAAACACCTCGTTTCCCGCGCCTCCACCTGTCGGCGGCGGCCCGATGTGTCGGACATGCCCGAATCCAGCCAGCTGCGCGCCATGAGCTATTGCCTGCACGACGCCTATTGGTTCCGTTTTGGGCCGGATATTTTTTCCACGGTCATGTGGCTCTATTGCGACTACAGCACCGCCTCCTTGCCCGAACTCATCGAACAGTTTGAAACCGGAGTGAATGACGCCCGGTATGCTTCGGACGGTTTTCTTACGGACCTGGGCAAAAAGTACGGCCCGGAGATCCTGGAAGCCGGAGTGGAGCAGGGCGAAATCATGCTCGAACGCCTTCGGGAGGCCGCCGGGCAAGAAGGCCGGTCCCGCTGACGACCCGGCCATTTCCACCACAGCAGCACGGAGACCCCATGAACAGCCTCGCGGTCCGCGATTCCCTGTACCCTCATGCCGATTCGGGACGCGCCCGCTCGCGCGTGGGCGCTCTTGCCGCGCTCTTGCTTCTTCTGGCGCTGGCCCAGCTCTGCGGCTGCGCTCCCCGCCGTCAGGCCGTTGATCCGGCGGAAACAGCCCCGGACATTGCACCGCCGAAAATCAGCCAGGACGCCGAGCTTACCTACAATTATCTGTTGTTTCAGGATCAAATTTCCGAGCTGGAACGCCTTACCCGCACCGGACGCGTGCTCCGGGAAGATGAAACCCGGGTCATGGAGCTGCAGGAAAATGCGGCCCGGGTCGCGGACAGCATTCTGGAAGTACGTCCCTCCCCGGAAATGTTCGTGGACAAGGCCTCCCTGTTCTTCAACACCGAACAGATCGGCCGGGCGCGGCGCATTTTGTCCCAGGGGCTGCGCCAATTCCCGGAGAACCGCCCCCTGGTGGCGGCGCTGGTCAACGCCTATCTCATGGAAAACAACGTGGAAAACGCGGTCCTGCTCCTGGAGGAATATCTGCTTTCCGCGCCTGAGGACCATCAGATGCGGCAGCGGCTGGCCGGCGTGCTCATCGACGCCCAGGAATACGCCAGGGGATTGGATCAGCTGAACGTCATCCCCAAGGCCGAGCGCAACAAGGTGACCCTGTACCTCCAGGCCCGGGCCGAATCCCGCCTGGGTCGGCAGCGGCAGGCGCTGCGTACCCTGGACCGTGCTTTGGAACTGGACCCGTACTATTATGAAGCCTGGGCCGAAATGGCGTATCAGCGGGAGCTGGACAACGACCTGCCCGGCGCCATCAAAGCCTATGAACAGCTCCTGAAGCTGGGTGGTCCCGAGGAAGAAATCCGCACCCGGCTCGTGACCCTGCAGCTCAAGCTCAACAGCGTGGACGCGGCCCTGAAGACCGCCATGGACGGACCCGCGGAAAAGGCCTACCTGCTCTCCACGGCTGGCGGGTTTTTGAACCAGGGCTTTCCTGCCCAGGCCTCGGCCGTGCTGGACACCCTGGCCGGATTCGATCCCGTGCCTTCGGAGTTTTATTTTTACAAGGCCGTCATCGCCTTTGAAGCGGAACAAAACATTGAAAAAGCCCTGGAGTACCTGGACAAGGTGCCTGCCGGGGACGACCGCTACGACGACGCTCTGGAGTTCCGCATCCAGATTCTGCATACCCTGAAACGACCCGAGGAAGTACTCAAGCTGCTGCATGAGGGCCAGAAGGTCTACCCCGACAACGTGGGGTTCTATCAGATGGAAGCGGAATACTGGATGGACCGTGAAGACATACCTCAGGCGCTCGGCGCCCTGGAACGCGGCCTGGAGCAGCGGTCCGATAATCCGGACCTGCTCTACCGCTACGGCGCGCTCCTGGACGAGTCCGGCCAACGCCACAAGGGGCTGGAGGTCATGGAGCGGATCATCACGGCCAACCCCCGCCACGCCGACGCCCTGAACTACATCGGCTATACCCTGGCCCAGGAGGGGCGCGACCTCAAACGCGCCCAGGTGCTCGTTGAAAACGCGCTCATGGAAGAACCGGACAACGGGTATATCCTCGATTCCCTGGCCTGGGTCCACTACAAGGCCGGAGCCTTGAGCAAGGCCTGGGAGGTCATCCAACGTGCCGTGCGCGAGGTGCCGTCCGAGCCGACCCTTTGGGAACATTACGGCGACATCGCCGCGGCCCTGGGCAAAAAGGTCTCTGCCCTGGAAGGCTACCGCAAGGCCATCCAGTTCGGTGCGGAAGATGTGGAAGCCGTAAAAGCGAAGATCAAATCCCTATGATTCCGGACTGCTTGCGCCCAATCAGTGTTCGGCGGTTGCCGATCTCGCGCCCGCGCCCGTTTGCGGTGTGGCCCGCGCTGCTGCTTGCCGCGTTTGTGCTTTTTGCTGCCGGGTGCGCCAAAAAACCACTGCCCAGTTACGACAACGCCGAACGCGCCTGGAACGTGTTTCAGGCCGGATACCGGGTCCGCCCACCGGCACCCGCTTTTGTGGCCGCGTGCAGTCTGGCCTGGACTTCCGGCAACCGCAGTGCTCGCATTTTGTTGGATTTCTGGGGAGAATTTGACCAGCATGGAGCCGGCAGCGTACCGGCCGTGGTGCGTATGGACGCCTGGAGCAATCTGGGCGGCAGTCTGAGCAAACTGCGCCAGGGACCGGACGGTCTGGCCGCGTTTTATCCCGATCAGATGAAGGCCTACACCCATGCGGATCCCATTTTGGGCGCCCGTCTGCTGGGACTGCCGTTTCCCTTTTCCCTGGCCGATTTCGCGGCCCTGCTGCACGGTGACTTCACGGACCTGATTCCGGCCCACTACGACGCGGTCACCGCTTTGGACAACGGCGCCTACCGTTTTGGTTTTGCGGACGCACGCGTGCAGACCCTGACCCTGGACAAGGCGGCGCGGCCCCTGCGTATGACGGGGCGCACCGTGGTTCCCGAGGAGTACGCCGACTCGCTTGGCGGGGAATGGCGCATTGATTTTTCCCGGTATCCGGACGAACCGGATCTGATTATAACTGACAAGAGCGACGGTCTGGAGCAAACCACCCGGGTCCAGCGCGCTCCCATGGCGCATCGGCTGTTTTTGACCCTGCCCGGGGGGCATCGGGGCAGCTTGCGCATCCAGTCCCGAGAGCTTAAACTCCGGCCCTGGCCCGAGCAGGCCACGGCCCTGCGTCTGCCCGAAGCTGTGCAGCCCCGCGCCCTGGACGGCGTACAGCGCGACTGGACCACGGGCCGGGTACCCGCGTCTGTCGAAGCTTCCCCGGCAGCGCCCTGACCTCATACAGGAAGCGACGAGCGGTCCGCACGGTTGCGGATCGGAATCCACGCCATCCAACAGGAGCCGCCATGCCCCGATACGAGGAACAAACCGCCACAGGATTTACCCACGCCCCGGGCGTGGTGGAAAATTTTTTGATCGGCCTGCGCGTTGTCTGGCGCGAATGCCGCGCCATGGGCGCACGCCTGGTGCGCGCATACGAACGCCGCGCCCTTGCCAAGCGGCTGCAGGAAGAGTACTGCCGCCTGGGCCGCATCCAGGCCGGACACGACTGCCAAACCAGCCGCGCGCTGGTCATGGGGCAGATCGGTCTGCTCAAAGACGAACTCGACGCCCTGGAGAAGGAAGCGTCGTGAACCATGGCCCGACTCGGGCCGCAACAGGGACGCGCCCCCGGGCGCGAAGGGGGACACATGACAAAAACCCTGATCATCGGCTGCGACCATGGCGGGCTGGCCTTGAAGATCGCGCTCAAGCCCCGGCTGGAAGAGTTGGGGCTTGAAGTACGCGACCTCGGCACCCACACCGCGGAAAGCTGCGACTATCCGAATATCGCCAAAGAGGTCTGCAAGGCCGTGCTGGAAGAGGAATCGGCCCTGGGCCTGCTCATCTGCGGCACGGGTCTGGGCATGTCCATGACGGCCAACCGTTTCGAGGGCATCCGCGCCGCGGTCTGCACCAACGAATACATGGCCCGCATGGCCCGCGCCCACAACAACGCGAACGTACTCTGCCTGGGCGAACGCACCACCGGACCCGGCCTGGCCCAGAGCGTGCTTGAGGCATTTCTCGAGGCACAGTTCGAAGGTGGACGCCACCTGCGCCGCATCAATCTTATGGACCAATAACCAAGCATTTTATAAGGATTTTCCACCATGTCCCAGGAGACGCTCAGCAACGACCAGCTCGTGGTCAATACCGTCAAGGGTCTGATCATGGACGGCACCCGCAAGGCCAATTCCGGCCATCCGGGGGGAGCCATGTCCTCGGCGGATTTCGCCACCGTGCTGTTCAAGGATTTTCTGAACTACGATCCCCAGGATCCCACATGGTTCAACCGCGACCGGTTCATTCTGTCCGCCGGACACGAGTCCATGCTCCTCTACTCCCTGCTGCACTTGCAGGGCTTTTTGCCTGTTGAGGAGTTGCAGCAATTCCGCCAGTGGGGTTCCAAGACGCCCGGACACCCGGAAAAGCACCTCACCCCCGGCGTGGAAGCCACATCCGGTCCGCTGGGTCAGGGGTTCTCCCAGTCCGTGGGCGTGGCCGCGGCCGAAGCCTTCCTGGGCGAGACCCTGGGCAGCGACGTGGTGGACCACTTCACCTATGTGCTGGCCTCGGACGGCGACATCCAGGAACCGGTGTCCCTTGGTTCCGCCATCCTGGCCGGACGCTGGGGGCTGGGTAAGCTCATCGCCTTCTACGATTCCAACAAGGTCCAGATCGCGGGCGCGTGTTCCCGCGTGGACTGCACCAATTATGCCCAGGCGTTCGAGTCCTTTGGCTGGCATGTGCAGGAAGTGGACGGCCATGACCGCGAGGCCATCGCCGAAGCCGTGAAGCGCGCCCAGATGGAAGTGGCCCGGCCCAGCATCATCATCGGCCATACCGTCATGGCCCAGGGTACGGCCGGACGCGAGGGCGACCACGAGACCCATGGTTCGCCCCTGCCGCCCGAGGAGATCGCGGCGTCCAAGACCAAGATGGGCCTGGATCCCGAACAATTTTTCCAGGTGCCGGACACGGCCCTGAATCATTTCCGCGCCCGGTTCGATGCGTTGGGCAAGCGTGTGGAGGACTGGAAGGCCGCTCTGGATGCCAAGCTCAAGGATGAAGACTTTGCGGCCAAGTGGAACCTCTTCACCGGTCCCCGTTCGGGTCTCCAGGTGGAGATGCCCGGCTTCACCCCCGGGGAGAGCGTGGCCACGCGCAAGGCCTGGGGCGCGTGCCTGAACCACATCATGGACCAGCTGCCCCAGCTTGTGGGCGGCTCCGCCGACCTGGACCCCTCCAACCAGACCGCCAAGTTCCGCGACCACGTGGGCTGCTTTGGCGTGGACGGGTTTGCAGCGCGCAACCTTTCCTTTGGCGTGCGGGAATTCCCCATGGCCGCCATTGTCAACGGACTGGCCCTGCATGGCGGGGTGATTCCCTTTGGCGCCACCTTCCTGACCTTTTCGGACTACTGCCGCAACGCCGTGCGCATGAGCGCCCTGCAGGAGTTGCCCTCCCTGTTCGTGTTCACCCACGATTCGTTTTATCTGGGCGAGGACGGTCCCACGCACCAGCCTGTGGAGCACATCTCCTCCCTGCGGCTCATTCCGGAAGTCATTGATCTGCGTCCGGCCGATGCCACGGAAACCGCGCTCTGTCTGGACGTGGCCCTGCGCCAGGAAAAACGGCCGTCCTGCCTGTTCCTGACCCGTCAGGGACTGCCCGTGCTGGATCCGGCCGAATATCCGCAAATGGCGGAAGGCGTGCGCAAGGGCGGCTACGTGATCCAGGATCCCGAAGGCGGACCCGATGCCGTGGACATGGTCATCGTGGCCACCGGCTCCGAGGTTTCCCTGTCCATGAAAGCGGCCAAGCTCCTGTCCGGATACAACATCCGCATCGTAAGCATTCCCTCGGTGACTCTCTTTGAGGAGCAGAGCCGGGAATACAAGGATGCCGTGCTCCTGCCCAAGGTGGCGCGCCGTGTGGCCGTGGAGGCCGGACGTCCCGACATCTGGTACCGCTACGTGGGCATGGACGGCCTGGTAAAGGGCATGGACCATTTCGGACATTCCGCCCCCTACAAGAAATTGGAAGAAGAGTACGGGTTTACGCCTGAGGCGCTGGCCCGGCTCATTCAGGAAAAATACGCCTGACCGCGCCACGAACCGGGGATCGGACAACGCCGTCCGGTTCCCGGGGAGCGCAACACGGTCCCGCTGATCCGCTGCTCCGCAACACGACCCCCTGGAGGTACGAACTATGGAAGCTCCGTCCAAAAACCTGGCCATGGACCTGGTCCGCGTGACCGAGGCCGCGGCTCTGGCCGCAGCCCGCTGGCTGGGCCGAGGCGACAAGAATTCCGGAGATCAGGCCGCGGTGGACGCCATGCGCCTGTCCTTCAACAGCCTGGACATTGACGGCAAGATCGTCATTGGCGAAGGAGAAAAGGACGAGGCTCCGATGCTCTTCAACGGTGAACACGTGGGCACCGGCAAAGGGCTTGCCGTGGACGTGGCCGTGGACCCCGTGGAAGGCACCAACCTGCTGGCCACGGGCCGTCCCAACGCCATCGCCGTGGTGGGCGTGGCCCCGGCCGGAACCATGCTTGATCCTGGCCCGAGCTACTACATGCAAAAGCTGGTTGTCCCGGCGCCGGCCCGCGGTGTGGTGGACATCAACGCCCCGGTGGGCCACAACCTCAAGTCCATTGCCAAGGCGCTGGGCAAGGATGTGGACGACCTGGTGGTCTTTGTGCTGGATAAACCGCGGCACAAGGGGCTTATCGCGGAGATCCGCGCTGCGGGCGCACGCATCCAGCTGCACACGGACGGCGATGTGAACGGCTCCCTCATGGCCGTGAACCCCCGCGCCGAAGTGGACGTGATGATGGGAACGGGCGGCACCCCCGAGGGCGTGCTTTCGGCCTGCGCCATCCGCATCATGGGCGGCGAGCTGTTCGCCCGTTTTGATCCGCAAAAGGAAGATGAAAAACGCGCCATGATCGACGCGGGCTATGATCTGAAGCAGGTCTACACCGCTTCGGACCTGGTCAAGAGCGACGAGGTCTTTTTCGCGGCCACCGGGCTTTCCGGCGGCAGCTTCCTGGACGGAGTGCGCTACACCGGCACCGGCGCGGTGACCCATTCCCTGGTCATGCGCGGCCACACCGGCACCATCCGCTACATCGAATCCGAGCACACCTGGGACAAGCTGATGCGCTTCTCCGCGGTCAAATACGACTAGCAACACGAGCTGCAACGTCTTTGCACACCCCCGAAGCCGCTGACGGTCTCGGGGGTGTTTTGCGTTCCAACGCCAGCCTGCCCGAACACAGCGAACGCAATTCACCAGGGAATATCGACCGTTCACCCCGCATCCTCTGGACGTGTGCGAGTCCGGGGTGTTATTCCGGGCTATGCCCGAGGTCTCGGGCGGGAGGTAGCATGTATCTTGGAATCGACGTGGGCGGCACCCATACCGACGCGGTGGCGCTGGACATTTCCGGGCCGGGCGTGGAGGTGGTCTCCGCCTGCAAGGTTGCCACGCGGCCCCGCGATCTGCTCGGCTCCGTGCGCGAGGCGCTGGAGCGCGTACTGCAGGGCGTGGACCGCGCCAAGGTCAAACGGCTGAATCTTTCCACCACGCTTTCCACCAACGCCATCGTGGAGGGCCGCACCGAGGAGGTGGGCGTGCTGGTTATCCCCGGACCGGGCATGGATCCTACGGATTACATGCTCTGCCGGGATTACCACGTGCTGGACGGCGCCATGGACCATCGCGGCAATGAAACCGCGCGCCTGGACAACACGCAGTGCCAGGCGGCCATTGCCTCGTGCCGGGCCAACGGGGTGAATACCTTTGCCGTGGTGGGTAAATTTTCCGTGCGCAACCCCCTGCATGAAAACACCCTGCGGCACATGCTCTGCGGCACCCGGGAGGGCCAGGCCTGCGAACGGGCCGACTTCGTGACCCTGGGACACCAGCTGGGCGGCCGTCTGAACTTTCCCCGACGTGTGGCCACGGCCTATTTCAACTGTTCGGTACGCCGGTTGTACAACGATTTTGCCGATGCCGTGGAACGCGGACTCGAAGCCATGGACATGGCGCATGTACGGGTCAACGTGCTCAAGGCAGACGGCGGCACCATGCCTCTGGCGTTTTCCCGGCGCATGCCCGTGCAGTCCATTTTTTCCGGCCCGGCCGCCTCGGTCATGGGTATCATTGCCCTGTGCGAAATCATTCATGATTCCGTGATTCTGGACATCGGCGGCACCACCACGGACATTGCGGTGTTCGCGGCCGGCTCCCCCCTGCTGGAGCGCGACGGCATTGCCATCGGTTCCCATCCCACCCTGGTGCGGGCCTTGAAGGTCAAGTCCATCGGCGTGGGCGGGGACTCGGCCCTGTCCGTCATCGGGGACACGGTGCGCGTAGGCCCACGACGGCTGGGACCAAGCATGGCCGCCGGAGGCGAACATCCCACGCTCACGGACGCCCTGAACTGCCAGGGACTTTCCGCCGTGGGCGATGTGGACGCCTCCCGAAACGGCATGGCCGCCTTTGCCGAGGCCCACACCATCAGCCCGGATAAACTCGCGGCCCAGGCCGTGGATGCGGCGGCCCGCACCATCCATGAACAGACCCGCGCCCTGGTGGCCGAAATCAACGATCAGCCCGTCTACACCATCCATGAATTGATCGAAGGCAAGCGCATCGTGCCGCGCAAGCTCTATCTCATGGGCGGGCCGGCCGAGGCCATGCGCATGCCCCTGTTCCAACGGTTCCAACTCTCCAACGAGGCACCCGAACATTTTGCCGTGGCCAATGCCGTGGGCGCGGCCCTGACCCGCACCACCACGGACGTGGAGCTTTTTGCGGACACGCAAAAGCACATCATGTTCCTGCCCGGGCTGGGGCATCATGAAAACATCCCCGGCACCTACACCCTGGAGGACGCCAAACGCGACGCCATGAACCACCTGTTGGCTCATCTGGCGGATCTGCGGCTCTCGGCGGACGCCCAGCGTGCCGAGATCACCCACGCGTCCAGCTTCAACATGGTGGACGGCATGCGCACCACGGGCCGCAACATGCGGGTGAAATGCCAGATCAAACCCGGCGTGGAACGCACCCTGGGATAGCCCGGCAGACTTTGTTTTCGGCAACAGCACACGCGGATCCACGCGGGTCCGCCAAAGGACGACAGCGACATGCGCAAGGCGGAACGATCCCTGGGAGTGGTTTTTTTTCCGGCCTTTGACTGGGCCATCTCCCCCACGCATCCCGAACGCGAGGAACGGCTGCTCTACACCCGGGACCAGCTCCATGAGGAGGGGCTGTTCGACGTGGAGGGCATTCGTGAATACAAGCCCGACGTGGCCGAGCGCCAGGACGTGGAACGTACCCATTTCTGCTTTCCGGACGTGGACGGCGTGACCACCCGTTCCCATCTGATTTCCGCGGGCGGCACCATCCGTGCGGCGCGGCTGGTCATGGAAAAGGAAGCCCAGCGCGCCTTTGCCATGGTGCGCCCCCCGGGACACCACGCCATGAAATGCGTGCGCGGGGCGCGGGGCTTTTGCAATGTGAACATGGAAGCCATCATGGTGGACTGGCTGCGCGAGCACTACGGCCTGCGGCGCATCGCCATCGTGGACACGGACTGCCATCACGGGGACGGCACCCAGGATATTTTCTGGCACGATCCGGACGTGCTCTTCATCTCCCTGCATCAGGATGGGCGCACCATCTTTCCCGGCACGGGCTTTCCCATTGATTCGGGCGGACCCAAGGCCCGGGGCCGGACCATCAACATCCCCCTGCCCCCCGGCACCGGGGACCAAGGCGTGCTCATGGTCATTCGCGAGCTGGTCATGCCCCTGCTGGACGACTTCCAGCCCGAGCTGGTGATCAACTCCGCAGGCCAGGACAATCATTATTCCGACCCCATCACGAACATGAACGTTTCGGCCCAGGGCTATGCCGAATTGAACCGGATCCTCAATCCCGACATTGCAGTGCTTGAGGGAGGCTACGCCATCCAGGGCGCGCTGCCCTATGTGAACCTGGGCATCTGCCTGGCCATGGCGGGCATGGACTCCTCCACGGTGCGCGAGCCGGATTACCGGGCCGAAAGCCTGCAACAGGATGCGCGCATCACCGCCTATGTGGAGGAACTCTGCCGCCAAATGCCCCGGGTGTATTTTGATCCGCCAAAGCCGCCGGACGGGGCCGAACACGGCCTGCGCGAGGGCAACTGGTGGGTGCGCAATAAGTCCATCTTTTACGACACGGGCGGATTTCAGGAGACGCAAAAGGAGTCCCTGTGGCTCTGCGACCATTGCCGGGGCGTGCTCAAGATCGAATCCCAGGTGGGTTCGGTGCGCTGCCTGGGGGTGGAAGTCCCGCTGGAGGCCTGCCCTGAATGCCAAAACCTGGGCCGGTCCATTGTGGAGCAGGCCCAGCTCAAAAGCGCCTATCGCTACGTGCAGCTCATCGACCGGGCGGCAAGGCAAACCTCCCGCTACGGATTCTGACCTTCCGGTTTCCGGCGCGGCACCGGTCCGGGAGGTGACAGACGCGGCGGTTACGGCTATCCCCGGTGGAGCCGCCGCGCCCGACGTCATGCCGCCGGGCGCGACGATTGTTCGGCCCATACGCTGCAAAGCAACGCCGCGTGACGCGACGGACCGCTCCTGCAGCCGGGCCAGGCACCAACAGCGCCAACTTTGGGATAGCAAAATATGAAGATACTCTTTTTCGGTGATATCGTGGGTCGCCCCGGGAGGCGAAAGGTCAAGGAACATCTGCCCGCGCTCCGCGAACGTCTGGAACCGGATTTCATCATCGCCAACGGCGAAAACGCTTCGGGCGGGCTGGGCCTCTCCCCCAAAAACGCACGCGAACTGCTCAACGCGGGCATTGACGTGCTCACCAGCGGCAATCATATCTGGAAATTCAAGGACGTGGGATCCCTGTTGCGCTCGGAAGCGCGAGTGCTGCGTCCGGCCAACTATCCCCCTGGCGCGCCCGGTTCCGGCGTGGGGGTCTACCAGGTGCGCGACCTGCCGCCCGTGGCCGTGCTCAACCTGCAGGGGCGCACCTTCATGCCCGCCATTGACTGCCCGTTTCGTGCGGCGGACGCGCTGCTGGACGAATTGCCCGAGGACGTGCGCGTGCGCGTGGTGGACCTGCACGCCGAAGCCACCAGCGAAAAAATATCCATGGGCTGGCATCTGGACGGCCGGGTCAGCGCCCTGGTAGGCACGCATACCCACGTGCAGACCAACGACGCCCGCGTGCTGCCCGGCGGCACGGGCTATCTTACGGACCTGGGCATGTGCGGCCCGCGTGACGGCTGCCTGGGCATGAAGCCCGGACCCATTGTGCAGAAGTTCCTCAACGGCCTGCCCGTACGCTTTGAGGTGGCCGGGGGAGTCTGTGTTTTACAAGGCGCGTTTTTTGACATAGACGAATCTTCGGGCCGTGCGCGGAGCGTGCGGCTCATTTCTGAGTAATAAGGATACAAAAGTGCGAAATATATGTGTTTTTCTCGGGTCATGCCCGGGTGACGATCCGCTGTTCGTGGAGCGCGCTCAGGGGCTGGCCCGCACCATTGCCCGCCAAGGACTGACGCTGGTCTATGGCGGCTCCAACGTGGGCTGCATGGGCAAGCTGGCGGACGCGGCCCTGGCCGAGGGTGGCCGGGTGGTGGGAGTCATTCCCACGGTGCTGCGCGACAAGGAAATCGCCCACACCGGCCTTTCCGAGCTGCTCGTGGTGGACGGCATGATGGAACGCAAACGCATGATGATGACCATGTCCGATGCGTTCATCAGCATCCCGGGCGGCCTGGGTACCATGGACGAATTCTTTGAGGCGCTGACCTGGACCCAGCTTTCGCTGCACGCCAAGCCCAACGGCCTGCTGAATGTAAATGGCTATTACGACCACTTGTTGGCGTTTTTGAGCCAGGCAGCGGACCATGGATTCATCCGGTCCCAGCACCGCGACATGTGGCTGCTGGACGAGGATCCGGACGCGCTGCTTGATAAGTTGAGGAATTGGAAGCCCGTTGTGGGCGGTAAATGGGCCGAACGGCCCGACCTGGACTAATGGAGTTAGGGAGATGAACATTTTTGATGAGTTGAAGTGGCGGGGACTGGTGAATCAGGTTTCGGACGAAGAAGGGGTCCGGGAGTATCTTTCCGAGCCGGGTCGCTCTATGTATTGCGGCTTTGATCCCACCGCCGAAAGCCTGCACATCGGCAACCTGGTGCCGCTGCTCAGCCTCGTGCGCATGAAGCGCGCCGGGCACAACCCCATCTTCCTGCTCGGCGGCGCCACCGGCCGCATCGGCGATCCCACGGGGAAAGACAAAGAGCGCGATATGGCTACGGAAGAGGTGCTCGACAAGCGCGCCTCCATGATCGAAGACCAGGTGCGCAAATTCGTGGAGCGCAACTCCGAAGGCAAGGCGGACATTCGCAACAACTACGAGTGGACCAAGGACATGTCCGCCCTGGAATTGCTGCGCGACGTGGGCCGCCATTTCACCGTGAACTGGATGATGCAGAAGGATTCCATCAAGAACCGCTTCAACCGCGACAGCGTGGGCATTTCCTACACGGAGTTTTCCTACATGGTGCTCCAGGGCATGGACTACTGGAAGCTCTACAAGGAATACGGCTGCCGGTTGCAGATCGGCGGCAGTGACCAATGGGGCAACATTACCGCGGGCTGCGAACTGATCCGCCGCAAGGAACAGGATACGGGCTACGCCCTGACCTTCCCGCTGATCACCACGGCCTCGGGCAAAAAGTTCGGCAAGAGCGAGGGCAACGCCATCTGGATGAACCCGGACATGGTCAGCCCCTACGCCTTCTATCAGTTCTGGCTGAACACCGAGGATGCCGACGTGGTCAATTTCCTGGGGTACTTCACCTTCCTGGACCAGGACGAGATCAAGGGCATTGCCGAAAGCGTGGCCGCCCAGCCGCACCTGCGGCAGGGGCAAAAGCGCCTTGCCGAGGAAGTGACCCGCATGGTCCACGGCCAGGAGGAACTGGACAAGGTCCAGGTCGCCACGGACGTGCTTTTCGGCTCGGGCGAAATTTCCAAGGTGGATCCCGCCACCCTGAAGCAGGCGCTGGGCGCGGCTCCGGCCATCAATTGCGACAAGGCCGCCCTGCCCGACCTGCCCCAGCTGCTCGTGGACCTCGGACTGGCCAAATCCAAGGGCCAGGCCCGCAAGGACATTCAGGGCGGGGGCGTGTACGTGAACCAAAACCGCGTGGACGCGGACTTTCAGCCCTCGGCCGAGCATTTTCTCGGCGGCGAGCTGCTGGTGCTGCGCAAGGGCAAAAAGAATTATGGATTGGTGACCGTGGCCTAGCCGAAGACGGTTATGAAGATACGACAAAGCGGGCGATCCTGTACGGGTCGCCCGCTTTTTTTGGTCAGTATCGCGGACCGAACATTGGCCCGGGATATTCAGGACGTTATTTCAGCTGTTCGCGGCGCGCATAGTTGCGCACGAACCGAATGGCGTCTTCCTGACTGAGTACCTCGCCCTCGATCTGGGCCTGGAGCAGGTTGTCGCGGATCAATCCCACCTGCGGACCGGGTTTCAGCCCCGTGGACTGCATGATCTCGTTGCCGTTGAGCAGGGGTTCGAGGTTGTCCTCGGGGATGTCGGCCCGTTCCAGCATTTTCAGGTTATGGTTGAATTCGCGGTAGGAGCCTTCGCGGGCCTTGATGTCCGCGCGCACCATTTCCATGATGCGGGGGTACTCGTCCAGCGCCTTGAATCGGCGGATGCCTTTGTCCGTGAGCATGAAATGCGGTCGCATGTGGTTTTTGACCAGCCCGCAGATCAGGTCCACGTCCGCAGGCTCGAAGCGCAACCGCTTCAGGAGTTTGCGGGTTACGCGGGCGCCCACGTAGTGGTGCTGATAGAACGTCCACTGCCCCTCGAAGTATTCAGCGGTAAAGAGTTTGCCCACATCGTGGAACAGGCAGGCCATGGTCCCGAACCAGTCGTAGGGCAATTCCTCGGGGTAGCGCTTCATGACGTTGATGGTGTGTTCAAGGACGGTTTCCTCTCCGGCTTCGGGATTCTTGATCTGCGTCACGCGGGAGAGGGCCGCCACTTCAGGGATCAGGCCGTGCAGAATTTGGGAATCAAAGAGGTACTGCACGAACTGCCACATGTTTTCCACTTCCACCTTGCGCCACTCGTCCATGATGTCCGTAACGGACACGTAGTCCAGCACGCGGCGCGCACCGCGAACGATGGACAGCCAGGAGTTCGGCTCGATGGGCAGCTGGAAGTTGGCGGCGAACCGCAGGGCGCGCACGGCCAGGAGATAATCGCGCTTGAGAGTCTCGTCCGGAATGCCCAGGAAGCGGACTTCGCCGGCGCTGAAGTCGGCGAACCCGTCCATGGTTTCCACGGCGGACGGGATGTAGGGGCAGACCGAGGAGAGCGGAATCTCACCGCGCTGTTCCAGCCGCTTCATGAGCCGCGGCGTGAGTCGGGCCACGCATTCCTCGGGATGAGCGTCCGTGGCGGCCGGGGAATTGTAAAAGAAGTAGGTGCTTTCGCCTTCCTTGAAGAATCCGAGCAGTTCGGAATCGTCGGAGGGCTTGATGTTCGGGAACAGGCGCGTCAGATCTTCGGCGCTCATGTCCGTGCTGATGTCGATTTCCGGCTGTTCGGCGTGATCGCCCAGGGTCTGCTGTTGCAGCCGGGCGTTGACCACATAGGCGTCAAAGCCGTTGCGCATGATGGTTTTGCAGAATCCAACGGCGTCTTTAAAGGGCTGACTCATGTATTCTCCTCCGGGAAGTCGCTCGGATGATGGTTACGTCGCTCCCGAGGTCATACAATGTTTTTGCCCGCAAGGAAATGGCGCACCACGCGGCCCCGCAGGGGGCGGCCCAAGAGCGGGGTATTCTTGCTTTTCGAGTGCAGGCTTTCGGGCGTGACCCGCCACTCCTCCTCGGGGTCGAAGAGCAGGAAATCCGCGGGATCCCCGGGCTGGAAGCGATTCACGGGCAGGCCGAAGCGTTCGCACGGGGCCGTGGTCCAGGCGCGCAGGAACGCGGCCTCGGAAAGTGCGCCACTGGCGACCAGTCCCCAGGTGGTGGCCAGGGCCGTATCCAGTCCGGTGATGCCGCAGGGCGCAAAATCGTATTCCACTTCCTTTTCATGGGCCGCATGGGGGGCATGGTCCGTGGCGAGCATGTCCAGCACGCCGTTTTCCAGGGCGCGCAGCACGGCGCGGCGGTCGCGTTCGGGCCGAAGCGGGGGATTGACCTTGGCGTTGGTGTCGTAGTCGGCCAGCTCGTTTTCCGTGAGGGTCAGGTAGTGTGGGCAGGTTTCAGCGGTGACGTTCACGCCGCGCTGCTTGGCCCAGGCAATAAGCTCCACGGATTTTTCGCAGGAAATGTGCGCCAGGTGAATGGGCAGGTGCAGATATTCGGCCAGGAGGATATCCCGGGCCACCTGAACGGCCTCGGCCGCGTCGGGCTGGGCGGGCAGCCCCAGTCGGCCGGAAAGGTCGCCCTCGTTGGCTCCCGCGGCCACACCCATGTACGGATCCTCGCAATGGTCGATGACCACTTTGCCGAAATCCGCGGCGTATTCCATGGCCCGGCGGAACAGGTCGCTATTTTTCACAGGCACCCCGTCGTTGGAAAAGGCCACGCAGCCCGCGTCGGCCAGTTCGCCCATGGGTGCCAGCTCTTCGCCCTTCAGCCCCACGGTAAGCGCTCCGATGGGAAAAAGTCGCGGACCGTGCGGATGCGCGGCCCGGGCCTTGTCCAGCATCAGTTTCGTGATTCCGGCTTTGTCGTTCACCGGGTCGGTGTTGGCCATGCAGAGAATGTTGCCGAACCCGCCGTGGGCAGCGGCCTCCAGACCTGAGGCAATGTCTTCCTTCCATTCGAAGCCGGGTTCGCGCAGATGGGTGTGCACGTCCGTGAGCGAGGGCAAGAGCATCAGGCCGTGGGCGTCCTGCTTCGGGCAATCCGCCTGGGGCGCGCTCCCCGCTGGCAGGCACTCCAGAATCCGGCCCTGGCCCACCAGCAGATCCACGTTGCGGGATTCCCCTTCCTGCCCGCAGAGCCGGGCGTTTGCGACGATCAATTCAGGGGTGGACATGGATCAGGCCTCCTTGCGGGTGAGAATGAGAAAAAGCATGGCCATGCGTACGGCAACGCCGCTGGCCACCTGGTCGAGCACCACGCTCTGGGGCGCGTCGGCCAACACGGAACTGATTTCCAGACCCCGGTTCATGGGACCGGGGTGCAGCACGGGCGCGCCGGGTTTGGCCGCTTCCATGTGTTGCGGGGTCAGGCAATACATGCGGGAATATTCCCGCAGGTCGGGCAGCAGGCCGTCCTGCTGGCGCTCCAGCTGAAGCCGCAGGCACATGACCGCGTCCGCGTCCTGCACGGCGCGGCTTAGGTCGGAATAGACCTCCACGGGCCACTGGTCCACTCCCGGGGGCAGCAGGGTGCGCGGCCCGCAGAAACGAACCTTGCAGCCCAGCAGGTTGAACATGATCAGGTTGGAACGGGCCACGCGGCTGTGGGCGATGTCCCCAAGGATCAGGATGGTTTTTCCGGCGAATTCTCCGGCCCATTGCTCCCACAGGGTGTAGCCGTCCAGCAGCGCCTGGGTTGGGTGGGCGTGGCGGCCGTCCCCGGCGTTGAGCACGCCGCAGTCCAGGCGGTCGGCCAGGAATTTGGCCGCGCCGCTCACGGAGTGGCGCAGCACAATGGCGTCGGGGTTCATGGCCTGGAGGGTCAGGGCCGTATCTCTGAGACTCTCGCCCTTTTGCAGGCTGCTCATGCTTTTGGACAGGGAAAAGGTATCGGCCGAGAGCCGTTTGCCCGCCACGTCAAACGAGGTTTTGGTGCGGGTGCTCGGTTCCGCGAAAAACAGCACCACGCTCTTGCCCTTGAGTGTCGGCACCTTTTTTACGGGACGTTCGTTGATTTCCCGGAAGTATTGCGCGGTGTTGAAGATATGCAGCAACTCGTCGCGCGAGAGCTGTGAAATGTCCAAAAGATCCTTATGCCGCCATTGCATAGCCGTTGTTCCTTGTGAGCTTGGTTTCGGGCGGGGGCGCGCCGCCCATGGGGAGGCCGGGCCTCCGGTTCCATGCGGCCGGAGCCGCGAAATATATCGGGAGCCGCGCACCCGCTAGAGCAGGTCGGGCCAGTGGGCCAGCACCTCGTCCGGAACCACGGACCAGCATGCGGCCTTGCCCGGGGTCAGACTGCCCAGCACATGGTCCACGCCCAAGGCGCGGGCCGGATTGCGCGTGACCAGGGCCAGGGCGTGTTCCGGGTCCAGGCCGTCTTCGTAGCGTTCCAGCATCCAGGCCAGTTCATTCCAGATATTCAGGTCAGCGTTGGAGCATAGCCCATCCGTACCCAGGCAGAGGTTCACCCCGGCCCGCCACAGCTGTTCCCAGGGGGCGCGGCCCTCGCCGATGTGCGCGTTGCTGCGCGGGCATAGGCAAACATTGGTCCCGGTTTCTGCCAGCAGGCGGATGTCCTCCTGGTCCACGGTAACACAATGCACGGCCAGGGTGTGTTCGTCCAGCAGGCCCAGCTCCAGGGCATAGCGGACCGGCGAGGTCTTGGGCGGACGAAAATCCTTCATGGGGATGTTGGCCCGCTCCAGAAGTTCCACAAATTCGATGCGTTCCCCCATCAGAATGCGCGATTCCTCTTCGTTTTCCGCCAGATGCAGGGAGTAGGGCCGCCCCAGGGTGCGGCACGCGGCCTTGCCGCCGCGCAACAGCCCGGGATGCGTGGAATAGGGGGAATGTCCGGCACAGGACAACACCCCGCGCTCGAACGCGCCTGCGGGAATGTATTCGGTCCGCTCGTTCGGGGCATCAAAAAAGATCATCTCCCGGAACGCCGCAAAAAAAATGCCGGAATCATCAAGGATACCGGCAAGGCGAGGAGCCTGTTTCGTGGATATGTCGGCTACGTGAGCCGTGCCGAGCTGTTTGATTCGTCGGCAATGCGCGGCCACCTCCGTGTCGGACATGTCGTACATGGGATTGGCCACAAGGCTTTTCATCCAGGCGGTAAATCCTTGTCCGGTCACGGTCTTGCCCAGCAGGTGGCACATTTCCAGATGCGTGTGGGCGTTGAACACGCCGGGGCAGAGCACGGCATCGTCCAGGCGGCGCACCGGCCCGCTGCCGACAAGGGCGGCTGGAACAGCGCTCCAAGGACCGGCATACACAAGAAAACGGCCATCGTGGACGATGGCCGCATCGCGTATCAAGTCATGACCGGGGTTCATGGAGAACATTCCGGCCGCGCGGAGAGTGTAAAATTTTGCTGTGCTCATGTTCGCTCAACAGAAGATAATAGCCATTTTGCTGATGACGGTAAAGAAAAAAGCGACGTTTGCATCCAAATGGCTCGCATGGCCTGGTTTGCAGCGCGGTCCGCGCTCCCGGCCCACGCGCAACACACCGCAGGCGAATCCCGGTGACCAGCGTCCGCGCAACGCATCACCCAAGGCAGGGAGATCGTTTCCTGTTGGTGATATTTTTCGCAAGCCCGGCATTTTTTTTCCAGAGGCACAGCGGGTAATCATTACATTTGGGTGACTTTTTTTGCTACCGTTGGCTCGTGTCCATTGTACGCTGTGCAGCATCCCGGAATATGGATAGTTCCGATGCCTTCCAAGGGAGTGGACACTGCGGAAACGAAAGGATTCCCTTTACACAGCTTGTCGGATTCCTTAACAATTGTTAAGCCACTCAGAAAAAAAATGTGCAAGGGGATGGTTCCCCTCCATTCCTGGATCTGCTAGGAAAATGTAAACACCGTTCGCGGTTTCGCTCTTTTTTCGACACCAGTGCAACATGGTCCTATTGCGGGAGGCAAGGTGAACACGGCGCGCTATGACAACATCGTTCTGGAGTTCCTTGAAAAGCCAAACAGCGTTGTGCTCATCGTCTCGGACGACGAGTTGTTCAAAAAAATGCTCCGGGCCACTCTGGGCAAGACCCTGGGAGTCAAGGCGGATATTCTGGAAACCTACGATTCCACGCTTTCCGTTGCCAGCCCGCTGAAAAAACACCTGGAAAACGGCCATCCCGTGATTTTGTTCCTGGAAGGGCTGCTGAACGGAAAGCTGACCACGGACTTCATCACCAGCCTCAAGGCCCAGTCTCCCGAGGCCAAGGTCATCGCCCTGGTGGGCGAGGGACGCCGGGAGGACGTGGCCTACCTTTATGAAGTGGGCGCCAACAACGTCATTGCCAAGCCCGCGTCCGTGAACAACATCATCCAGAAAATGGCCTTCACCATCCGTCCGCAGGGCAAGCTCACGGAAATCGTGCACCTGACCAAGCGGCTTTTGGCGGCCCGTCAGTATGAAAAGGTGCTGCCCCTGTGCGAAAAGATCCTGCGCATCAAACCGGACAGCCCCACCGCGCTCATGCTCAAGGGGGACGCGTTCCAGGGGCTGGGCAAGCGCGAACGCGCCGAACAAGCCTATCTGGAGGCGCATGAAAACGCCAAGCTGTTCATTGAACCGCTCAAGAGACTGGCCGCGTTTTACAAGGGCGTGGACGGCAATTTGTACCTGGAATACATGAAGCGGCTGGACCGCCTTTCCCCGCTGCACGCCGAGCGCAAGCGGGACATCGGCGAAGCGCACCTGGACAAGGGCGACATGTCCACTGCGGAAAAATACTTTGACCAAGCCATCACCTGCGCCACCCGAGAGGCGTCCTCAATCATCGAGAACATGGCCGAAAGCATTGCTCAAAAGGTGCAGGGCCGCTCGCCGCATCTGGCGGAAAAATATCTGGCCAAGATGCTGGATTCCAAGAAAGGCAACCTGACCCGCGCCGACCTCGTGACCTTCAACCGCCTGGGCATTGCCCTCAAGCTTCAGGGCAAATGGGAGGCGGCCATTGAAAACTACCAAAAAGCGCTGGAAATCGCGCCGGACGACGAGGGACTGCATTACAACATCGGGGTGGCGTACTTTGAGGGCGGACGAATCCAGGAGGCGGTGCGCAGTTTCGGCAAGGCCTTGCAGTTGAACGATTCGTTCCACAAGGGCAACGAACGCGTCTGTCTGAATCTGGCCAACGCATTTTTTCGGGCCGGAAGCATGCCCCGCACCGAACGGTTTCTGCGTGACGCGCTGGAGGCCAACCCGAACAGTGGTCCGGCCAGACAGCTGCTGAAAAGCGTGCAGCAACGCATGAAATAATGCGGCCGTGGTTCCGGCCCGTGTTCCTGCCGCCCGAACGCGCTACTTCAGACCCGCGAATAACCGGGCCTGGGCAATGCCCGCATGCTGGCGGACGTATTCCGCGGCATCGAATTTTCTTCGGGCACCGTTGGCGTTCATGTAGCGGATGTTGCCGTACACGGGCCGCGTCTTCCAGCCCCGGTCATGCACGCCCGCAATGCTCCAGGCCACGCCCGCATATCCATTGGACTCCAGGCCGTCCAAGGCCCAGCAGTCATTGAGCCGCACCGCGATTTCCATGGCCTGCTCCGGGCTTTCACTCCATTCCAGAATTTTTTTCGCCCAATACATGCGCATGTAGCCATGGATGATCCCCTGGCCGCGCAATTGGAGCTGGGCCGCGTTCCATAGGGGTTGATGGGTTTCCCCGGTCTCAAACTGTTCGGGCGTATATACGGCGGACCTGGTATCCCCGCGGTGGGCGTCCAGGGTTTTTTGCGCCCAGTCCCAGGCCGCGTCCAGGCTGTCGTAGCGCGGCTCATAATAACAAAAGTTATCGGCAAGTTCCCGACGGACGATGAGTTCTTCCAAAAACGCGTCCTTGTCCTCCTGGGGCGCGTTGGAGCGCGCCGCTTCCAGGGCGGTACGCAGGGCGGACACGAATCCGAAATGCAGCCACGGGGAGAGCCGGGAGGAGGCATCCAGCACCGGATCGTTGCGCCGCTGGGCATACCCGCGCAACCCTTTTTGCACAAAGCTCCGCATCCGTTGCAGCCCGTGGGATTCGCCGCCCTCGGCCCAGGTCACGGGCGCGGCCGCAAACCCCTGGCCCGCCCAGGTCTGCAAGCGGTGCTGGTCCGGCGCGGGCAACGCTGGGAGCAGGGAGGCGTCCCAGGCCGTGGGAACCGGCTCCAATTCCGGCAGAGGCAGCAGAAATTCCGGCAGCAGGCGATGAATCCTGGTCCGGATGGTCCGGGCCATGTATTCCTTTTTGTCCGAAGCCATCCAGCAGGGTACGATGTTGCGACCGTCCACCTCCCAGAGGGCAAGCCCGGACAGGGCGGTCAAGGCCTGTATCTGCCGTTGTCCGGGACGCAGGGCATCGAAATCCGTGGTCAATGTCGTGGCCTTGACGCGGCGCACCAGGCCGGACAGTTCGTTTACGGGGTCGCCGTGCAGCACGGTCAGGGGGATGTTTCGCTGCTCCAGCCCTTGATGCAGCTCTTCCAGTCCCTGCACCAAAAAGGCGCGTTGCCGCACGGATGGATACTGTTCGTCCGCATCGAGGCAAAGCACCACGGCCAGGGGGACGCGGTCACGCTCGGCCAGCTCCCGGGCCAGGAGCAGCGCTGGGTTGTCATTGACGCGAAATTCCCGGCGCATCCAGTGCAGCACCGGACCGGGCCGATGCTCGTGCGGACTGGTCAGTTGCCGTGCTCTGTCGAACATGCTTCCTCCATGGCGGTCTGGATGCGTTCCAGGCGTGAGAATAAATCCGTTTCCAGGGCTTGATTCAGAACTCGGGCGGATTCGCGGATTTCCGCGTTGTCGTGCAATACCTGCATTTTGTAGCGGTTGCCCAGGGCATTGGCGTTTTCCGGTCCGGGGAGCAGGGAATCCCGGCCCGTGCGCTTGACGTGCTCCACGCGCAAATGTCCCTGGTACGCGGCGGTGCGTCCCGAGGCCAGCATGCGGATGTCCCGCTCCATATCGTCGTATTGGGAGGGAGAGAGAAACAGGGAAAAATCACCGGCCTGTTCGAGTCGGTCGCGTTGGAACAGGTGGCAGCATCCCGTGACCGAGGCGCAGGTCCGGGCATAGTGGAATTGTCCACGATCCAATCCCTGAATGTGCAGACGCGAGAGCTTGAAGGGATGGGGCTGCATGCTGGTCAGGTCTGGTCCGGCGGCCGCGTCGCGGGCCGGGAAAAGCTGGTAGTCCACGGCCTGGGCCAGCAGGGGCTGGGCATGGTCCACCACGCGGCAGCCCCAGACCCCGGCCTCGGGCAGACGCTCCACCGCGGACCCGAAGCGTCCGAGCCAATCCTGCGGCACCAGGGCGTCGTCGTCCAGATAAACCACCCAGTCCGCGTCCCCGGCCTCGGCATGCAGCAGCCAGTTGCGGGCCGCGGGCGCGCCGATGTTCACGGGTAGTTCCACAATACCCATGCGGTCGCGTCCCAGCTCCCCCTGCCACTTGGCTAATACCCGGGCCGTGTCGTCCGTGGAGCCGTTGTTCAGCGCCACGATGCGCGCCAGTCCGAGATTGGACCGGGCCAGGGCGTGCAGTGCCTGGTCCAGATCCCCGGCCTTGTTCCAGGTGTAGAGAAAAATGCGTCCCTCGCCGCGCATGGGCCGAACCTGCGTGTCAAAGCCTTCCAGCAGCTCATGCACTCGCAACAGTTCGTTGCTCCGCCAGGGCGAGGCGGCCACGGCCTGCAACAGCGCCTGTATCCCGGCCTCGCGTCGGTTTTGGGCCAGCAGGGCTTCGGCCAGACGGGTCTGCGCCACTCCCGGACCGAACAATGGTTCCATGTCCAATGCCAGTTTTGCGGCCTGCTCCAAACGGCCCGCCAGAAACGCGGCCTGCCAGGACAGGCACGCATGGACAGAGGGCAGGGTTTGCAGCACGTCCGCGTCCAGGGCATGGTCGGCAAGATCCGCGTCCCCTTCGGCCACGGCCAGAATCAGGGCGTGTTCCCGCCAGAACAGTTGATCCGGCTCGGCCTGGATGCGCCCCAGCACAAAGGAGCGCAGCCGCTGCATGTCCCGCTGGGCCGCCAGGTGTTGGAAATGCCGTTGCCCCTGGGGTACGCTGGCTGTGGCCTGCTCCAGGGCGCGCAGCTCCGCGATTTGCTCGGGACCAAGCGCTTCCTTGATGCCGGGCAGGGAGGGCAGGCGTGCGGCCAGATCATGGGCCAGGGGGCGTTCGGCCAGGGCGGCCAGCAGCATGTCCGCGTACAGGGCGGGAAAAAACGAATCGTGGGCAGGGTCGGCGTTCCTGTCCTCGGATTCCTTGCCGGGCAGGGAGTCCAAGCCGAGACCCACGGTTTCGAGCAGGTGCAGCACGCCGCAGGAACCGACGTACAGGGAGCGCCGTACCGGGGCGGGCAGGGCCGGAAACAGGACCGAGGGAGCGGGGAGCCGAAGCAAGGGATGACGGGACAAGGGCGTATGCCTCCTGTGCTGGTGCCGCGACAACGCCGGACCGGTCCCGGGCCGTCAGGATTCGGCGTCGGGCAGGGCCAGCCGGTCGCGCACGTGCCTGCCGTGATAGACCTGCAACAATTTGACTCCTTTGGCGCGCACCGTGAAATGAGCTTCCACCAGCTCCTGATTCTGGAGACCCATGCGCAACCGTTCGGAGTGTCGCTCCGCAAGATACCGGATTTTTTCCGCCACGCAAACCGCGTCCTCACTCTCGCAGAGCAGGCCGTTGACCCGGTCGCGGATCAGCTCGGGAATGCCGCCCACACGGGTTCCCACCACGGGCAGGCCCGCGAAAAAACCCTCCAAAAGCACGTTGGGCATGCTTTCCTGCCGCGAGGTCAGAACCAGAATATCCGCGTGGGCCAACTGTTCCTGCACCTGCTCATGGGGCAGAATCCCTGCGTGGTGGATGCGTTTGCGCGCTTCGGGAGAGAGTACGTCCCAGGCGCTGTTTTTGCCGGGGCTGCCGATGACCACGAATTCCATGTCCCGGCAATCGTAGGTCTGGGCATACCTGTCCACGGCCTGGAGAAACACGTCCAGCCCCTTGGCCGGATGGTTGTTGCCCAGGTAGACCACACGCAGGCCGCGTTTTTTGCGTTCTTCGGGGCGGGGCATGGGCCGGGCGGAAAAATCCAGGCCATTGTAGACCACATTGAGGCGTTTTTCAGGAACGCGCAACCGCCGCAGGGAGTCGGCGCAGGCCCGGGAGTTCACGATCATGCCGTTGGCCAGCCGCGCCCAGAGTCCGAAGAGCACGTTGGCGCTGAAGATTACGCCCCGGTTGATGAACAGCCGGAATCCGGGACGGCCCGTGGTCAGGACGTTCATGGCCCGGGCCAGCAGTGCGGGCTTGTAGGTTTTGTTGTGGAAGGTGTGGACCACATCCACGTTCTGCTTTCGGCAATACCCGCGCAAATGCCGCGCCGTGGCGCCGATGTTGCGGAAGTCCGTATGCGGCACCAGGGTTACGCCCGGGGGCAGTTGGCGGGCAATCTGCGAATCCGGGGGAACACACACGCTGACGCGCATTCCCAGGCTTGAGAGCGCGTGTGCGTTGTTCAGCATCTGACGGCTGCCGCCGGAAACCTTTTGGGAATCCGTGGTCAGGAGCACGTGCTGCACCTCGGGCCGTTTGCGCAGTTTTTTGAAGCAGACCGAAGCGGAAAGCCTGTAGCCGTACATGCGCAGGCGTGAGAGCAGCCAGTCGCTGTCCTTGCCCGAAGCCACACCGATGCGGTGCAGGCGGAACGGATCCGTGCCGCGGACATTGGGTCCGCGTTCCAGGGTAAAGGCGCCGTCATACCCGACGGAACGCAGGATCTGATCGGACTCTTGATCATAGTTGCCCCAGGGCCAGCAAAAAAACTGCCGTTGCGCGCCCGTAAGCTCGCGCATGCGTTCCAGGCTGCGGGCAAAATCCTCACGGCAGAACGCCAGACGCTCTTGCGGGCTGCGGCGGGTAAAGCGCGGCACCGCGTCCTGGTTTGGCCAGTAGCCGTCATATACATAGGCGCTGCCCACCTCAAAGGTCGGCAGGCCGGGCCGGGGCTGGGGATAAATGCTCCAGGAGGCCCAGTGCGATCCATGTCTGCCCAGCGGGGCGCGGGGCTGCATGGTCCGAAAGCAGCCCTGGTGCCGACAGCCGTGGGAATGCACTTCATGTCCGGCCGCAAGCAGCTGGGCAATTTCACCTTCATTAATGAATTGTTCGTAATTTTGACTTGTTAGCGCTTCGACAAAACAATCGGGCATGCGCTTTTCCTGGGGCGCGGCGTCCGGGGTGCGGGCCGGTCCCGGCTGAATGAAATCCGTTACCGCGAAAAACACCCCGGTCATGCCCCTTTGCTCCAGCTCGGGCGCGGCAAAGAGCGCGTTGCTCACATGCCCGTCGTCAAAGGTGAGCACCACGGAGCGCCTCGGCACGGGACGGCTGCCGGTTACCGCGTCATACAGCTCCCGGGCCGTGAGGGTTTTCCAGCCCGCATCGGCCATGGCGTCCAGGTGCTCGAGGAAGCGATGCGGCGGCAAACTGCCCTTGGCATTGCTGATGTCGTGGTAACATACTATAGGAATGCTGGGTGGCAACATGAGTGTCCTTGATATGGCAGGCTGTTGAAAAAGGCCATCTGCTGCGGTGCGGCAATACCTTTACCTTCTTGCCGAGGCAGGTACGCTTTGGCCTTGTATTTTTTTGCGTTCGCATCGCATCTTTTTTGAGCCGCCTTTGCTTCGGCATTGATCAACGGTCAGCAAGGGGATGAGCAAGCTACAGACCGCGCGGAAAGCGGATATCCGCCCGTGCGGAACCGTGATACGACGCTTTTGGTTGGTAGCAAAAGCCGGTTCCCCGGGCAAGGGCGAGGCGCATGGATATTGAAATGCATTCCCGGAGAGGCTAAGAGAGAGGGATATGACCACTAAGACGATTTTGTTCGTGGCGGAACCTCAGGCCGTAAGCGGCATCTTCTCCACATTGAAGGAGGCCGGTCTCCAGGCGGGATTGGCCGACAATCTCAATGGAGCCTTGCAATTTGTGCGCAAGTCTTCGCCCGCCGCCATTTTCTGCCGTCCCCGCCTCCAGGGGTTTGCCGCGGAAAAGCTCCTGGCCGAGGCCCAGGCCGATCCGGACTTTCCGCCCGTGGTGGTCTTTTCCCGCGATGGCACCGCGGATGAGGCCCAGCGGTTTATGGAGTTGGGGGCGCGTGATTTCTGGCTGGAGCCGCTGCTTTGCGAAAAAATCCAGGCCGTGCTGCCCCGCAACGATACACCCGCCCGCCCCGCTGCCGAGTCCACGCCCTCCGCGCCGGAACCGGCTTCAGGACACGTCGCTCCCGTGGGCGCGGCCAAAAATTTCCAGGTCATCGGCAAACATCCGGCCATGCTCCGGGTTTTGGCCCTGGCCAAGCAAGTGGCCCGCTCCAAGGCCACGGTGCTGATTTCCGGCGACTCCGGCACGGGGAAGGAAATGTTCGCCCGGTTCCTGCATTACCATTCCGACCGTGCGAACCAGCCCTTTGTGGCCGTGAACTGCGCGGCCCTGCCTGAACATCTGCTGGAATCCGAACTGTTCGGCCACGAAAAAGGCGCGTTCACCGGCGCCATCAATCGCAAGTTGGGCAAGTTCGAGCTGGCCTCGGGCGGCACCATGCTGCTGGACGAAATCACGGAAATGGACCTGGGCCTGCAGGCCAAGCTTTTGCGCGTGTTGCAGGAAGGCGAGATCGACCGCGTGGGCGGCGTGGAGACCGTGGGCGTGGACGTGCGCGTACTGGCCACCACCAACCGGGACATCGAACAGACCGTGCAGGAGGGCAAATTCCGGCAGGATCTGTTCTACCGGCTCAATGTCATCCCGCTAAAGCTCCCGGCCCTGCACGAACGGGGCGAGGACGCCCTGCTCCTGGCGGAATTTTTTGTGGCCAAATACTGCGCGGCCTACAACATGCCCCGGCCGCCGTTTTCGGACGAAGCCCGGCAATGGCTGCTGGACTACGACTGGCCCGGCAACGTGCGCGAGTTGCAAAACCTCATGGAACGCGCCGTACTGCTGGCCGGAGGCGGTCCTGTGACCCCGGCCCATTTCCTCATGGATCCCGAAGCCTGGCAGCCTGACGATCTGGATGGCGCGGTCTCGGACACGGACACCACCCCGCCCGAAACCCGGGACGAGGCGCTCTCGGTCATGCCCCTGCACGAAATGGAAAAACGCCTGGTGCTCAAATCCCTGAACGAAACCGGCGGCAACCGCACCCAAGCCGCGGAGCTGCTCGGTATTTCCGTGCGCACCCTGCGCAACAAGATCAACGAGTACAAACAGTTGGGGCTTGTGGTTCCCTGATCTTCCGGCCCGGTGCTCCCGCGTCCGCGCTTCATTCTCCCTCCCGCATGACGGCAAGGCCTGGGCCGCGCTTGATCTTTGCGCGCATCTCTGGTCTGGAGGGGCGGCAAACCATCAACCCAGACCACAGGAATTTCCATCATGAATGACGAGAGCCGGGAATTTTTGCAAAACATGCCCCAGCTGAAGCCGGGGGAAACATTTCAGTTTCGCTGTCATCCGGGCGTGGACTGTTTCAATGCCTGTTGCAGCGACCTGAACCTCATGCTCACCCCCTATGACGCCCTGCGCCTGCGTCGCGCCCTGGGCAAATCCAGCCGTGAATTCATCCACGCCCACTGCCTTGTGGCGGCCGGGCAGGATCTGGGCTTCCCCATGGTCCGGCTGCGCATGCTGGATGACGACCGGCAGAGCTGTCCCTTTGTGCGGCCCGAAGGCTGCTCCGTGTACCCGGACCGGCCCGGCGCCTGCCGCACCTATCCTCTGGGCCGCGCCTCCATGCTGGATGACGACGGCAACCTGGTGGAACATTTTTTCATTGTTCAGGAACCGCACTGCAACGGTTTTAAGGAAAAAAGCCACTGGTCGTCCGGGGAGTGGCTCCAGGATCAGGGGCTGGAGGAATACAACGAAGCCAACGACCGCTACATGCGGCTCATGAATCGCTGGAAGGGTCAGGGCCGTTCCCTGGATGAACGTCAGGCCAACATGGCCTTTTTGGCGCTCTACCAGCCCGACGATTTCCGCCGCTTCATCACGGACATGCGCATGTTCGACCGTGTGAACGTGGACGAGGAGCGCCAACGCGCCATCATGGAGGATGAAGAAGCGGCCCTGGCCTTTGGCCTGGACTGGCTGGAACTGATCCTCATGGGCGACTGCCCGGGCCTGGAAAAAAAATGACTCCGATGCTCCCCCCCAATCCCAAACTGTTCACAGTGGACACCTTTGCTCCGCTGCGCGAACAACTGCCGGAACAGCGTCGTCTGGTCTTCACCAACGGATGCTTCGACATCCTGCACCCCGGCCACGTGGATCTGCTGACGCGCGCCCGCGCCCTGGGCGACGCCCTGGTGCTGGGGCTGAACTCCGACGACTCGGTGCGGCGGCTGAACAAAGGGCCGGAACGCCCGTTGAACCGCCAGGAAGAACGCGCCTTCGTGCTGGCGGGCCTGACCTGCGTGGATTACGTGATCATTTTTGACGAGGACACGCCCCTGGAACTGATCCGGGCGGTGCGGCCGCATGTGCTGGTCAAGGGCGGGGATTGGCCCGTGGAATCCATCGTGGGGCGGGACGTGGTCCAGGCCTTGGGCGGCGAGGTGTGCAGCCTGCCGCTGCTGTCCGGATATTCCACCACGGGGCTGGTGCGCCGCATCCGGGGGTGATCCGCCCGGAACCCGCGTGGCGCACTGCTTGACAGACGGACCGTTACGCGGTATTGAATCCGGCTCCTGACAATTTTGGGCCAGTAGCTCAGTTGGCAGAGCCACCGGCTCATAACCGGTCGGTCCCAGGTTCGAATCCTGGCTGGCCTACCAACCCCTCCGCAGCGCAGCGGAGCCGAGGAAGGAAGTATTGCCCAAGGATACGGTCAACAAAACACCACTTTCCTCGCCGACATACGAGAGGCACGAATGCTCCCCCAGGGGAAACCCTAGGGGAGCATCTTTTTTTCAAAAATCCGCCTAAGTTATGAAAATAAAAGAAATAATAGCTACTTTGCAAGCCCTGGCTCCGGAGCGGTACGCCGCCCCCTGGGACAACAGCGGCATCCAGCTGGCCGGAACCCGGCACCAGGCCCGACGACTGGCCGTGTGCCTGGATCCGCTGCCGGAACAATTGGCCCTGGCCGTGGAATGGGACGCGGATTTCGTGCTCTCCCACCATCCGCTCTACATGAAGCCCACAGCCCCGGTTACGGACGGTCCCTACCTGCGCGCCCTGCGCACCCTGCTGCCTTCCGGGGCTTGGCTCTACGCCGCTCACACCTCCCTGGATTCCAGCCCCCGCGGCACAGCCTGCTGGCTGGGCGACGAATTGGGCCTGGAGGACCGGCAAGTGTTGGAGCCGGGCAATCAGTTCGACTCGGTTTCCGTCTCCTTCTTTCTTCAGGAGGATCTGGACGGCGACCTCGCGGATGAACTGGCCGATTTGGACGGCGTGTTCGGCGTGGCCCAGGAAGGCACGGGCGAAGTGCGCATCCTCTGCCACGGCGCGGCCTGGGAGAACGTGCGCGCCCGCCTGGACCGCGCTTTGGACCAGGGCGGAATGGAGCGCACCGCCTATTTCCGCACCCGTTTGGCCGCCCCCTGCGAAACCGTGGGCTTTGGCGAAAGCGGCCGGTTGCCGGGCAAGCTGCCCTATGAACAGTTCACCGCCCTGCTCGGCGGACTCGTGGGCCGGGATCAGTGGAACGAGATCGGTCCCCGGCCGGAAAACGTGCGCCGCGTGGCCTATCTGCCGGGATCCGGGGCGTCGGCCCTGGACGCGGCCCTTCGTTCCGGGGCGGACGTCTTCATCACCGGAGACGTGAAATATCATGCGGCCTTGGACGCAGTGCAGGCCGGATTGCATGTGCTGGATGTGGGACATTTCTGCCTGGAAGAGGAAATGATGCGCCGCTTTGCCGGACGGCTGGAACAGGAGCTGGAAGGCGTGGAAATTCGTTTTCTTCCGGGCGTGGATCCGTTGCAAAGCCGCGTCGCCCGATGACGCGGCCCGATATCCGGCGGATTCGAATACAGGTGAAACCCGGCCTGGGCCGGTTCACGAATAGAACAAGGTGAGGACGTATGTATCAGAAACAGATCGAACAATTGGTGATTTTGCAGAGCGTGGACGACGAGATCATCGGCCTGCGCGAGGAGCTGGAAGCGGCCCCGCGTGAGCTTGCGGATCTTGAACAGCGCCTGGAGTCCTTCAATACCCGTGTGCAGGAAATCGACGAAAAGGTCGAAACCCTGGGGGAAAAACAAAAGCGCCTTGATTTTGAAATCGAGGAGGACGCCGGCAAGGTCAAAAAGAGCAAGAACAAGCTCATGATGGCCAGCAACACCAAAGAATATCACGCCATGATGCGCGAGATGGACAGCTTGGAAAAACTCAACCGCATGCGCGAGGAAGAGCGCGTCACCGTGGTGGAGGAGCTGGCCGCGCAACAGGACGCCAAAACCGAGTTGGACAAGGAAATGGGCGAACTGCGCGAGCAGTGCGAAGAAAAGCGGGCCACCCTGCAGGAACGCGTGCAAAAAACGGAAAAACGCCTTGAATCCTTGGATAAAAAGAGGAAAAAGGCGGGCAAGGTCGTGCCTGATCCCATCCTGGGCCGCTATGAGTTCATCCGTTCCCGCCTGTCCCATCCCGTGATCGTTCCGGTCACCGAGGGCGTGTGCGGCGGCTGCAACATCATGATTCCTCCCCAGATTTACAACGAGCTGCAAAAGGGCAAGCAGATTCTCTCCTGCCCCAACTGCCAGCGCCTGATCTATTGGGTGGAGCACACCCCGGAATCGTTGCGCGAGGCTGAGTAGTCCGGAATGCGGACTTGCGCGCCGGGCCGGTGTTTGTCACCATGTCGGCCCGGCGCGAAGGTCCGAAACCGTCGCATATATATTTTGGAGTCGGACAGGTCGTCGCTGCGGTGCATGTCGCCGTGGAGGAAAGTCCGGGCTTCGCAGGGCAGGACGCTGGGTAACGCCCAGCAGGAGCGATCCTGGGAAAGTGCCACAGAAAACAGACCGCCCGCCGGTTTCCGGCAGGTAAGGGTGAAACGGTGGAGTAAGAGACCACCAGCGGGTGCGGTGACGCATCCGGCTAGGTAAACCCCGTCCGAAGCAAGACCAAATAGGGAAGTCGGCCGGCCCGGCCATCAGACTTCCGGGTAGGTTGCTTGAGGCGTGCGGTAACGCCCGCCCCAGATGAATGACGACCGCCCCGCAAGGGGAGACAAAACCCGGCTTATCGTCCGGCTCCACATTGTACACCATGGGCGGCCCGTTCCGATGCACTTCGGAGCGGGCTTGCTCCAACGAACGAGGATCACGTGAGCGCAAGCCCGGAAACATGGGCCGTGCTGCTGGCCGCCGGTAGCGGAACCCGCTTGGCCGAGGCCACCGAGGGGCGGCGTAAACAATTTCTGCCCCTGGACGGCGCGCCCCTGTATTGGCGCTCCGCACGGACTCTCGCGGCCCTGCCCGCGCTGCGCGGACTGGTGTTCGTGTTCCCCGAATCCGAACTGGAACAACGTGAGGCCGAGCTGCGGGAATGGATGCAGCGTGTTCCCCTGGGCCTGCCCTGGCAGGCAGTTCCCGGCGGAAAACGCCGTCAGGATTCCGTGCGACACGGCCTGCGCGCTCTGCCTCGGGAGTGCGGTCGCGTACTCGTACACGACGCGGCCCGGCCCTTTGCCTCACCCGCGCTGATTCTCCGCGTGCTCAATGCCCTGGAACAAGGAGCGTCGGGCGTTGTGCCGGGGCTGGCTGTAACCGACACCATCAAAAGCGTGGATTGCGCCGAACAGGTGCTGACGACCCTGGACCGCGCCGCGCTCCGCGCCGTGCAGACGCCGCAGGGCTTTGACCGGAGCGTGCTGGAAACGGCGCACGAACAGGCGTTGACCCACGAATGGGACGTGACCGACGACGCATCCATGGTGGAACGGCTCGCGGAACAAACCCCGCACGCCGCACCGGGCGGTGTGGTTGTGGTGCCGGGCGAGGAAATCAATATGAAGATCACCACCCCCGCGGACCTGGAACGGCTGCGCCCCCAGCAGCCCAGGCAGGCCGTCACCGGCTTCGGCTACGACGTACACCGCTATGCCGGGGAAACCGACACTGGTCCGGTTCGCTCCATGGTCCTGGGCGGCGTGCCCATCCCCCAAGCGCCGGGCGTTTTGGCCCACTCCGACGGGGATGTGCTGCTGCACGCGCTTACCGACGCCATTTTGGGGTGTTGCGGCGGCGGGGACATCGGGGACCACTTCCCGGACAATGCCGAAGAAAACGAAAACCGCAGCAGCGCCGTATTCGTAAAGGAAGCCCAGGCGCTGGCCCGCCAACGCGGAACGCGCATTGTTTCCGTGGATCTGACCGTCATCGCCCAGATTCCCCGGCTCGGCCCGCATAAGGAACACCTGCGCGAAAACGTGGCCAGGCTGTTGGAATTGCCCATGGCCTGCGTGAACATCAAGGCCACGACCGAAGAACATCTCGGCTTTACAGGGGAAAAACGCGGTATTAAAGCTGTTGCCCTGGTCAGCGCCCTGCGCGACGCCGATTGCATGCAGTAACGGACAATTGCCCGGTCGGACCAACGCCCGGCAATACCTATATTTCAACATTCAACGAGGGAGAGATCATGGCAAAAGGCAAAAATTTATTGGTGGCGCTGTGCATCGGCGCTGTGCTCCTTGTGGGCGGCTACTTCGGCGCCCACTACATGGCCAAAAATGTGGCGGAGCAAAAGGTCAAGGAATTCTTCGCGGGTATGGACGATGTGGTCCACGCCGAATACGGCGACGTTGACGTGAACCTCTTTACCCAGGCCGCGGAAGTCAACGACCTCAAGGTCGCCGTGCTGGGCGGCAAGGTCATCGACATCGACCAGCTCGTGCTGGACCGCTACGAGGAAAAGGACGGCGTACCCCACGCCGTGACCGTCCGCTTCAGCGGTGTGGACGTCCCCGTGACCCCGGAATATTTCGGCGACTCCGTGGACGTGATCCGCAACCTGGGCTACGAAATGCTCCACTGCGACTACGTCATGGATTACGCCTACGACGAGAAGGATAAAATCTTTGAAACCAAGGAACTCTCCCTGAGCGTCAAGGACGCGGGACAGTTCTCCCTCTCCTTTCGCCTCGGGAACGTGGATCTTGCGGACCTGACCAAGGGCGGACCCAGCGCCATGCTCGTGACCGTGGACCAGGCCGAACTCAGCTATGGGGAAGACTCCCTCATGGATCGCCTGTTCGACATGGCCGCCAAGGAAGAGCGCATGTCCCGCGAAAAGCTGATGGCGGAAATCAATCAGAACACGGACAGGGAAATTCAGCGCGCCCGGGCCAACGGCGAAGACTTCGCCGCCCAGGTCATGGAGGAGATTCAAGAGTTTTTGAACAACCCCCAGACCCTTCGTGTCCAGGCCCAGCCCGACGAACCCGTGGCCATGCTCCAGCTGCTCGGCATGCAGGATCCCAAGGACGTGATTCGCACCCTGGGTATCCAGGTTGTGGCGGACTAGCGGGAAAGCATCGGTTACAGCAATCAAAAAACAAGCATACCAGCTTGTTGCAACCGGAGTTCTTCAATGCGACTGTATAATACCCTCACGGGAAACAAGGAAGAATTCACCCCGCTGAACGGCAATGCCGTAAACATGTACGTCTGCGGCATCACCGCGTATGACCTTTGTCATATCGGACACGCCCGCTCCAGCGTGGTATTCGACGTGCTCGTGCGCTACCTGCGCCATAAAGAATACGATGTCACCTTTATCCGCAACTTTACGGATATTGATGACAAGATCATCAAGCGCGCCGCCGAAACCGGAATGGATCCTGCGGAACTGGCCGCCAAGTTCATCCAGGAGTTCTATGTGGACATGGACCGGCTCGCCGTGCTCCGCGCCGACGTGGAACCCAAATGCACCGAACACATCCAGGAGATGATCCAGCTCACCCAGCGGCTCATCGACAAGGGCCACGCCTATGCCGCGCCCAATGGCGACGTGTACTTCAAGGTGCGTTCCTTCGAAGGATACGGCAAGCTCTCGGGTCGGCGTATCGAAGAACTCGAATCCGGTGCGCGCATCGCTCCCGGGGAAGACAAGCAGGATCCCCTGGACTTCACCCTCTGGAAGGCCGCCAAGCCCGGGGAGCCCTCCTGGGAAAGCCCCTGGGGACCGGGACGGCCCGGCTGGCATCTGGAATGCTCGGCCATGAGCGAAAAATACGTTGCCCTGCCTCTGGATATCCACGGTGGCGGACAGGATTTGGCCTTCCCGCATCATGAAAATGAGATCGCCCAGTCCGAGGCCGCCACAGGCAAACCCTTTGCCCGCTACTGGGTCCACAACGGATTCGTGCAGATCAATTCCGAAAAAATGTCCAAATCCCTGGGCAATTTTTTCACCATTCGGGACATCCTGGCCCAGTTCCACCCCGAGACCCTGCGCTACTTCCTGCTGACCATGCACTATCGCAGTCCCTTGGACTTCTCGTTTGATGCCATGGAAGAGGCGGAAAAAGGTCTCAAACGGGTCTACGCGGCCCTGCGGCAAATCGACGAGGAATCGGTCCGCTCCAAATGGTCCAAAACTCCGCTCCCCGAAGAGCTGCTTCAGGAGCTGGAAACCATTGAAACCGAATGGACCAGAAGCATGGAAGATGATCTGAACACCGCCGGAGCCATGGGACAGGTCTTTAACGCCGTGCGGCTGGCCGGTCGTCTGGGCGAGGATAAAACCCTGCGGAAATCCGAAGGCGCACGCGACCTCTGGCAGCGCATCAAAACCGATATGGCCGCCTGGGGCAAGGTGTTCGGCGTGTTCGAGCGCAATCCCGCCGAGTTCCTCGATGAATTGCGCAACACCCGCGCCGCCCGCAAAGGCATTGATCCAGAGCAGGTGGAACAACTCATGGCCGCCCGACAAGACGCCCGGAAAGCCAAAGACTTCACCGAAGCCGACCGCCTGCGCGAGGAACTCGCCGCACTCGGCGTGGAAGTGAAAGATACACCCAAAGGTCCGGTCTGGGACGCCTGATACGCCCTCTGACGACCACGGGGAAAGAGAAGAGCCTTCGGCGACCAGGGGGAAACCTTTCTGAAGAAAGGTTCTTCCCCCTGGACCCCCTTTCCAAAGACTTTTCTTAGCTCCAGACCTGCGGTCTGTCGCGGTTATCGTTTTTTTGTTTTGTTTCACCCCCCCCTTTTCCCCTCCCCAAACAAAAGAGCGGCCCAGGCCGCTCTTTTGTTTGGGGGCGCACCGTTGCCGCGAGTTTCGGGAGGACGCAGCCATCCCGGAAATCGCGGCAACATGAGATCGCGCCGTCGCGCTGCTCCTTGCTGCCATCCTCCAGACGTCCTCCCACCCCATGCCCCCGGCCGCGCGCAGCGCGAGACCGGTAAATGGGGGTCCAGGGGGCCACGGGCCTCCTGGCCGCCGGAGGCATGCCTTTCAGCCTGTGCTGCTATGGAGCCGTGGCTAACAATCTTTCGCGTCTTTGCTCAGGTACAGACACATATCCAGCAGTTGACTCATGGCGATTTGCAAGACCGCGGTTCCTGCTTCGGGAATGGCGCTTCGGGTGATGGCCCTGGAGAAGAGCAGGGAAACGAACAGCTCGTCATTTTGGTTCCAGGGTTGTGCCTCAGAAGGAATTTTTTGTTCAAACGCTTGGTAGTACACGCGATTTCTCCTTGTTGGGAACGCTGCTGCGACAAGCGATCCCGAGCAGTGTCTGCATTTCTTATCGGCTGGGGCGGGCAGGGCTTTAGGCTGTCGGTCCAAGGAGAAAAAAAGGGACCGGTCCCCTTGGTTGGAAACCGATCCCTGTGTTGGTCGTTTGGTGGAGTTTAAAGAATGGTGGTTTTTGAGAATTCGTGGATGCTGGTCTGGATTGCTTCTTCGGAGCCGAGCACCACGGAGCGTCCGTGTTCTGCCACGAGGCGCGCGGCCTCGGCGAAATGCCGGAAGTCGCCGCTGGTGGTGTTCAGAATATCCTCACGAATCTGCTGTCGCCAGGCGTCGTCCACGCCGGAGAGGTGCCGGATCATGGACGTGAATCCTTTGGCGTCGGGCAGCATGTGGCTGTCCATTTCTCCGATGGCGCCGATGACGCTTTTTTCGATGTCGTCGTGGCTCAGGGCGGTGTCCCGCAGGTAGGAGCCGACATGGTCGAACACGCGCAAGGTGTTGTCCAGGTTCGGATCGCGGTAGGAGACGAAGCAAAGCGTACCGGAGAAGATATCGAACATGCAGAACGCGCCGTAGGCACCGCCCAGGACGCGAACCTGATCCCAGAGGAATCCGGCCCGCAGGAATTTACTCACCGCGTTGGCCGCGCCGTTGAACTCCATGCCCAGCTCCCGCAGGTTTGCGCCTTTGCCCACGTAATTGACCTGAGCGGGCAGGATCAGGGCTTCCCGTTCGGGATAGCTGCATGGGGTCCGTTCCAGCCGCGGGTTCATGGCATCCGGCAGGGCGCGGGTCAGGGAGGTGATGCCGGGCATGATCTCCGCGAAATCATCTTCGCTGGCTGTGACGTTGATGATCAGATTATTGCGGGAAAAGAGCAGCTCCCGCATTTCCTGCAGGTCGCGCAATACGGCCGGAAAGTCGTTTTCCACGCGCTGGGCCAACTCCCGCAGGTAGAAGAGGTTGGTCACTCCGTGCATCAGTTCGTTGGTGAGTCCGGCTTCGTGCATTCCGGCCCGCAGACGGGCGGCCACGGCGTTGTGTCCCGAGGGGATCATGCGCTGCTCGGCCCGGGCCTTGGCCTCCAGCACCATCTGGCGGAAGCGGTCTTTGTTGTCCATCCGGCATTGTGTGAGCACTTCCAGCAGGATGCTGAACAATTCGTCGGCGCGATCCACGGTGCATTTGCAGCGCAGGAAGAGCTTGGAAACGCAGGGCGCGTCGGTCAGCAGCGTGGGGGCTGCATAGGTCATCGGCTCAATGCCGCCGGTTTTGCGGGCGATGCGTTTGGTCAGGGTCACATAGTCGCTGTGTTCGGTACCCATTTCCAGCAAGGCCCGGCCGAACAACGGCACGTAGGGCAGGAGCCGTTCGGGCAGACGGCAGAGGTCAAATCCGAGATCCAGGTACAGGATGCCCGAGGTATCCAGGTCATGCAGCAGCGTGCAGGACTCGTCGCGCTCGTAGGATTCCAAGGGGATGATCTGGTTGCGGGGGGGGAGGTCCGACGGCGAAAGCCGCGGGATGGCGGCCAGCTTTTCCGGGTCGTCGGGCTTGCTCTGCTGTTCGCGCAGATGGTCCGCTATGTCGCGCAGCCGGGCCTGCTCCTCTTCGGTCATGCTTTGGCGCACGTCCTCAAGGCGTTCTCTTTCCTTGCGGCGGACTTTTTCCGCCAATTCCGGATCCGGGAACAGCTTCAGGGTCACGCGATGCGGATTGTCCAGGAAATGTTCCTGAATGATTTTTTCAAACACGGCCTCGCCCGAGCCGACACGTTCCTTGAGGCGCAGGAGCGGTCCCTCAAAGGCAATGATGTCAACGGGATTGCCGCCGTATAGCCAGGTGGACAGGCCACGGAACATGGCGGACATGCCCCGGGGATAGTTGCCGGTATTGTTTTCGCGCAGGGCGAATTCCTCGCTGTTCAACGCGGCTTCCACGTCGTGCGGGTGTGCGCCCTGCTCCACAATCTGGCGCAAGGTATCCAGCACCAGGTCTTCCACCTTGTCCACATCTTCCAGGGCAACCCCTTTGAGTCCGGTGGAAAAATACATCTGGCGGATGTCGGTTTCCAGGCCCACGCCCGTAATGTCCTCGCCCAGACCCGAATCCAGCAGCGCCTTGCGCAATGGAGAGGACGGCAGACCGATGAGCAGGTGTTCCAGCACGTTCAGCGCCAGGTTCAGGTCCGGGTCGCTGGTTTCGGGCAGGCCGAAGTTCACGGTGACCATGCTCCTGCCTTCGCCGCTGGACGGATAGTGGCGGGTCACGGTCTGCGGGGCTGCAAACGGCGGCTGCAACCGGACCATGCGCCCCGGTTCGCCCTGCTCGAAACGGTCGAAATATTCATCCAGCACGGCCAGCCGTTTTTCCGGGTCGTCGTTGCCCCAGAAAAATGCGAACGCGTTGGACGGGTGGTAATGCTCACGATGAAAGGCCATGAAGCGTTCAAAACTGAGCTGGGGAATCACATCGGGGTCGCCGCCCGAATCCAGGCTGTAGGCCGTGTCCGGGAAAACCGCATGCTGCGAATATTCGTAGAGCAGGCTGTCCGGGGAGGAATACGCGCCCTTCATCTCGTTGTAGACCACGCCCTTGCATGTCAGGGGTTCGCCCGCGTCTTTCTGCTCGTAGTGCCAGCCTTCCTGCCGCAATACGTTGCGCGTCAGTCTGGGGAAGAACACCGCGTCCAGATACACGTCCACGAGATTGTAGAAATCCTGGGCATTGGCGCTGGCCACGGGGTAGCACGTCTTATCCGGAAACGTCATGGCATTGAGAAAGGTCTGCAATGACCCCTTGAGCAGCTCCACGAACGGTTCCTTCACGGGATATTTGCGCGAGCCGCAAAGCACCGAATGCTCCAAAATATGCGGCAGGCCCGTGGAGTCCGCCGGAGTGGTCCGAAAACTGATGCCAAAGACTTTGTTTTCATCCGAATTGACCATCGAAAGCACTTGCCCGCCAGTGCGTTCATGCTCATACAGCAGCGCACGAGAGGAGATTTCCGGCACCTCCCGTTCCGCGATCAACCTAAATCCATGCTTTTTAGCCATTATTTGTCCCAAAGGTTGGAGATTCCCTCTCTGTCACGCTACCAGAACTCGCGGCTTGACGCCACAATCATCGCGTTCTACCTCTGTATAATCAGCGTTACCCTGCTTGTTAAGGACGCTTGATAACAAAAAAAGGAGATGGGCCGCAGGAGCTGAGCACATGACCATCTTGAAGATTTGCCCGAGTGCGCCCGTGTGGGCGGGCTGGTCAAGGACTTCACGCTCGACGCCTTTGATCCGGAAGAGGGTGGATTCACCCGCGTGACCCGCTCGGAATTGCAACACCGAGGAAAATGGACCGTACTCTTTTTCTGCCCCGCCAAATTGGTCACCCGGGCAAAAAAACGCTGACATCCAGAAAAGAATTGGTGGGATGCGTCTACGAATCCATTCATGAGTAACACCGTTGCCGGACCGAGGAACCTACCTTGGGTCGGTCCCGCATGCAAGCCCCTGGAGTCGGCATGACCTGGGATCCTGAAAAATACGAACAGTGGTTCACCACAACCGCCGGAGCCGTGGCGCTGGATTGCGAACGGCGACTGCTTGACTTCATGGTGGCCGGCTGGCCCAGACGCGGCACGCGACTATTGGAAATCGGCTGTGGAACAGGACTGTTTTTGGAATCTTTGTGGCAAAAAGGCTTCAACGTCACAGGCGTTGACCGCTCCCTGAGCATGGTCGAGGCCGCACGAAAACGCATGGGAAAACGCGCGGAAATTGAAACAGCCAACGGAGAATGCCTGCCCTTCCGGGCCGGGAAATTCGATTTCGTGATCCTCTGGACCGTGCTGGAATTCAGCAGTGACCCCGCCGCCATGCTGCGCGAAGCAACACGCGTTGCCGAACAAGGCGTGCTCATCGGCTTTCTGAATCGCTGGTCCTTGTACTACCTCAGCAACGGAAGAAATCCACAAAAAAGCCTGGGACGCGCCCACTGGTTCAGCTGGCCGGAAATGCGGCGGCTCATCAAAGTCAATGTGGGGCGACCCGCAGAGCACGCCTTTTCCGTGCTGCCCGGTCCCGTCAGCTCCTGGAAAAAAAGTATGCCCTTCCGATTGCTGAACTCACGCTGCATCCCGCCATGGTTCGGAGCCTTCACCGCTGCCCGGGTCGACTTCAAAGACCAAACACCACTTACGCCCATCGCCTCCTGGACACACGGATCACAGGCCGGCTGAAAGGCATGCCTCCGGCGGCCAGGAGGCCCGCGGCCCCCTGGACCCCCATTTACCGGTCTCGCGCTGCGCGCGGCCGGGGGCATGGGGTGGGAGGACGTCTGGAGGATGGCAGCGGGGAGCAGCGCGGCGGCGTGTCGTTCTGTTGCCGCGATTTCCGGGATGGCTGCGCCCTCCCGAAACTCGCGGCAACGGTGCGCCCCAAAGCAAAAGAACGGCTTCGGCCGTTCTTTTGCTTTGGGAGGGGGGAGAAAATAAAAATCAGATAAACAACGAACATCTGCGACAGACCGCAGGTCTGGAGCTAGGAAAAGTCTTTGGAAAGGGGGTCCAGGGGGAAGAACCTTTCTTCAGAAAGGTTTTCCCCCTGGTCGCCGAAGGCCACTTCTTTTTCCCCTTGGTCGCCGAAGGCCA
>NZ_FUYC01000016.1 GCF_900167125.1 Paucidesulfovibrio gracilis DSM 16080 | reverse complement strand
GTCCCCGATGGGGTCGGGCGCGGTCCAGCGGCCGGTGAAGGTGTCGTAATCACGCCAGCCGAAGCGGACAAAGCCCAGATCCCGGTCGTGCAGGCCGCCCGTGAAGCCGATGGGGACGCGGAAACCGGAGTTGGTGTCCTGGATGATCCCGCCGAAGGGGTCGTAGAGGATTACCTTTATCAGGTCGCCATCCGTGTCGGCAACCACACGTAGGGAACCGACTTGGTCGTAGTGCAGGGTGAAGACGGCACCGTCCTTGCGCCGCATGGCCGAGGGCAGCCGCTCGTTGCACCCGTACACGAACTCGTAGCCCATGCGCCCGTCGTGGAACGCGCGGAGACGGACGAAATCGAGCCATTGGTAGGCCTCGACGAGTTGGCCGTTGCAATACTTGGCGGCCCGCCGGCCCTCTTCATCGTGGCGAAAGGTGTAGACGCTGTTCTGGTTCTCCACTTCCATCTTGAGCAGCCGGTAGTCCGGCGCATACTCGTACAGGTGGTACGCGGAGCCGTTCGACCAGATGGACCGGAACCCGTTTTCGTCGTGCGTGAACCCATTGTTGCCCGCACTCATCAGCCGGTTGTCCAGGTTGTACCGGTAGTCGCGGTAGTGCGGCCCCACGGTGACGGGAAAGTAGTCCCGCTGGCGGCGACCGTCCCGGTCATAGTAACACTGGCAGATAAGCCGGTTGTCCAGATGCGCCTCGAAAAGCCTCCCGGCCTTGTCGTAGGCATACTTCCAGACAACGGGCCGCCCAGCCACGATTTCGGTTTTCTCCACGATTCGACCGTCCCGGTCATGCTTCAAACTCATTTCAAATACGCTCACATGCATCTCCTTCGGGCCACTGAGCGGACGGCCCTGCCGGTATTCGCGAGGAGCATATCACGGGTTTTTCGGCCAAAACGGCCAAAACTCGGCGGTGTCGGTGGGATGCAGCAGAATGTCGGTCGAATACACGGCGCGGTCGGTGAAATACAGAGTAATTTCTGAAGGTACCGCTTGACAGGTTTTGAATACAGACCGGATTGTAGCTGAAATGTTAGATGAAATGGAAAAACGAAGACCCCGGAACCACGAGATTCCGGAGCCTTTTGTTTGTTCAGGAAAAAATGATTTGTGCCAAGCACAAAAAAAGACACTCACATGTAATGTAAGTGTCTGATTTTCTTTGGCGTCCCCAGGGGGATTTGAACCCCCGCTACCGGCGTGAGAGGCCGGCGTCCTAGGCCACTAGACGATGGGGACAAAATGGTGGGCCGTATTGGGCTCGAACCAATGACTCTCTGCTTAAAAGGCAGATACTCTACCGACTGAGTTAACGGCCCTCCGGGTACGGCCCCGTTAAGGGAACGCATTGATATACGTTGAACCCCCGATGTGTCAAGCGTGATTTGCAAGAAAATAATGAAAGGGAACGACAAGGCGTAACCAGCTCGATTTATTGTATATAATAAAAAAAGCTTGAAATCTGCCATGAATTAGGGTATAGGCAATCTCCCATTTCTTTCCATATCAAAAATATATTCATTCCTGCTTTCAAAAGGGAGAAACGAGTATGACTCGCAAAGACCGCACCGAAGGCATCTACTCCAGGCGGGAAGTCCTGGACGAATCCGAACGGCGGCAATATTACCAGCTTCAGCTGAAAGAGCTGTTGTCTTACGCCTACCGGTATTCCGAAGATGTGAAGAAGCGCTTTGATCGCGCCCAGTTTAATGTGGACAAGTTCCGCACCCTGGCCGATCTCAAGCATATCCCCATCATCAAGAAGAAAGAGTTGATCTTTTTGCAATCCATGGGACCGCGTCTGGGCGGGCTGCTGACTAAGGATCTCGGGGAATTGCGCCGCGTGTTCCTCTCGCCTGGCCCGATCTTCGATCCCGAGGACCGCGCCGAGGATTATTGGGGCTGGACCGAGGGCTTTTACGCCTCGGGATTCCGTTCCGGCGATGTGACCCAGATCACCTTCAACTACCATCTGGCTCCGGCGGGCCTGATGTTCGAGGAGCCGCTCAAGGCGCTTTCCTGCGCCGTGATCCCTGCGGGTCCGTCCAACACCACCAGCCAGATTGAGATCATGCAGAAGTTGCGGGTCACGGGATATGTGGGAACCCCGAGCTTCTTGATGCACTTGGCGCAAAAGGCCGAAGAAATGGGGCTTTCCCTGCGGAAGGATTTGTTCTTGGAAGTGGCGTTCGTCACGGGGGAAAAGTTCTCCGAGAAAATGCGCTCCACCCTGGAAAAGAAATTCGACTGCATCATGCGTCAGGGCTACGGCACTGCGGATGTGGGCTGCATCGGGTACGAATGCTTCCACAAAACCGGGCTGCACCTCTCGAACCGGGCGTTCGTGGAAATCTGCCATCCGGACACGGGTATTCCGCTCAAGGACGGGGAAGTGGGCGAGATCGTGGTCACGGCTTTCAACAAGACCTATCCGCTGATCCGTTTGGCCACGGGCGACCTGGGATACCTTGACCGCAGCCCCTGCGCCTGCGGCCGTACCAGCCCACGACTTGGCGGCATTGTCGGCCGCGTGGACACCACGGCCCGCATCAAGGGTATGTTCGTGTATCCGCACCAGGTGGAACAGGTCATGGCCCAGTTTGAGGAAATTAAGCGTTGGCAGATCGAGGTCACCAACCCCGGCGGCGTGGACGAGATGGTGCTGAACATCGAGTCCGGAGCGTTCCGGCGTGAGGATGAACTGCTGCACACCTTCCGCGAGAAGATTAAGCTGCGTCCCATCCTCAAGGTGTTGGCTCCGGGAACCCTGCCGCCGCAGATCCGGCCCATCGAGGACAAGCGTACCTGGGATTAGCGAACACCCTTTCCATCGCGAAGATGCCCGCCCCGGAGTCACGTACTTCGGGGCGGTTTTGTTTGCAAAAAGATTAAAATTGGCAAAAGAAAAAGATGTAATGACAGAGTGATAAGGTATGCAAAAAAGCTTGCATGAAAAAGAAGTGCTCGGGATCGGTGTGGATGGATGCCGGGGCGGCTGGTTGGCTGCGATCCGCCGTGCGGACCGGTTGGATTTTGTCCTGTATCCAGTATTTGATTCGCTATTGGAGGAGCACCCGGGACTCGGTGCCAACGATGTACCGGAGACCGGGACCGTGCAAACCCGTCTGTTGATCGACATGCCCATTGGTCTGCCCCATGCGGGCATGCCGGTGCGGCCGTGTGACCGGGAGGCCAGAAAGCGCCTTGGACCACGCCGGGCCAGTGTGTTTTCCCCGCCATGCCGCGAAGCATTGGGCCAGTCCGACCATGCCCGGGCCTCAGCCGTGAACAGGGAGGTCACGGGCCGTGGATTGAGTATCCAGGCCTGGAACATTGCACCGCGCATCCGGGAGGTGGATCAGGCGTTGCGCGAGGGCCGGGCATGTCCTGACCGGGTCTTGGAATGCCACCCGGAACTATTTTTTGCGGCCTTGCTCGGTGGTCCCGCTGTGTACGCCAAACGGTCCGGCCCGGGACGGGAGGAGCGGGGAATGGCGCTGACCGGGTTGTGCCGGAATGCCAAAGACCGTATCAAGGAAGCGATGCGGAAATTCGGCACATCGGTGGCCTGGGATGATTGCGCGGACGCCATGGTGCTGGCGTTGGCTGGTGGACAAAATCCCTTGATCCGTCTGGGGAGCGATCCAAAGACCGGAAAGCCCCCTCGGGACGCGGCCGGACTCCCCGTGACCATTCATGCGCCGGAATTCTTGCTGCAAACAGACCCACGCTGAATCGTGGACAAGGAGCACCATGCAAACGAGGTTGAGCCAAGGGAAAAATTTGTCAAGAACATGGCCTCAGAGGATGATGATGGGGTGCGGACTGCTGGTCGCGTGCGTGCTTGCGGCCTGTGCAGGACCGAAGCCGGTTCCACTCAACCCCATGGTCCTGCGTTTTTTGCCCGAGCGCGGGGAGTTGGCCAACAGCAACGGGGATCGGCTTGCCCTGGAAGATGTCGCCCCATTGTTGGAGGAAGCGGATTTCGTGCTAGTGGGCGAGGGCCATACCAGCGTGTGTGACCATGCGTTCCAGCGTCGTATTCTGGCTCTGATGCTCAAGGGCGGGCAACGGCCCGCCGTGGGGCTGGAGATGGTGGGAGCGGACCTGCAGCCAGTGCTGGATCGGTTTGCCGCCGGGGAATTGGATCTGGAAACACTGCCAACGGCCTTGGACTGGAAAACCATTTGGGGCTATCCTTTCTCCCTTTTTGCCCCGCAGCTTGGGCTTGCGCAGGCGTATGGATTGCCCGTGGCCGGAATCAACGCCCCCAGACGTTTGGTCAAGGCTGTGGGGCGTCAAGGTCTGGAGGGGCTGTCCCCGGAAGACAGGGAGCAGCTCCCGCGCGAGATCATTCCACCGCCAAACGGACAACGCGAGTTTTTGCAACGGTTGTTTGGCGAGCACGCTACCAGAGGGCTGGGGTCCGGCGAATTGGAGAGATTTTTGACGGTACAGGCGCTCTGGGATACCGCCATGGCGCAAAATGCCCTTGGTCTGCACCGCAGCACCGGGCGGCCCGTGCTGGTTTTTGCCGGGTCCGGGCATGTGGAACGCGGCTGGGGCATTGCCTCAAGATTGCGGATCCTCGCCCCCAAAGCCAAGGTGGTTGCCCTGGTGCCCCTGCGCGACGCCACGGAGTTTCACCCGGAGGATGGCGATGTCCTGTTCTATTGCCCTCCGGCGTTTGAGAGCCGCATGGGGATGACCATTGAAGCGCGCGAAGGCCGGATCGTGGTTGTGGCGGTGCGGCCGGAGTCCAGGGCGGAGAGGGTGGGCATCCGCCCCGGGGACCGTCTGGTCGAGGCCCAGGGTCGGCCGATGCATGGGTTTATGGATTTGCACCGGGCAGGGAAGCAGGCGCATGAGCAAGGGCAGTCCCTGACCCTGGTGGTGGAGCGGCAAGGGGTACACTATGTTGTGGATGTTGGTCGTTTAGGAAAGCATCCTGAAAAAAAGAAGGGAAAAGAATGAGTTCTGTGCGGCGAGGATCCTTTGTATTGATTTGCGGATTATTGTGGTTGCTGCTGGCTGCCTGCGGCCAAACGCAGGATGTGGCGGACCTGCTGCCCACGGAAGTGGACGGAACCGCACGAACGGAATTTTTATCCGGTGAGGCGGGCCGGCATGCCGTGAACAAACTGCATGGCAAGAGCATCAAGGTGGAGGATGCGGCAGTGGCCACCTATGGGGGCGGGCATCCACCCGCGGCCCAGGTGTGGGTTTCCCGGGCGAGCAATGCGGCCGAAGCGCGGGAGCAATTGGCCGTGATGGTGGAGCGCATGCTCCGGGGACCGTCTCCCTTTACCCCGCCCAAGGCGGAGCGGCGCAGCGGAGTGGACGTTTACCGCACCGAAGGCTTGGGCATGGTCCATTTGTTGTGGACCCGTGGTGAGCTGGCCTGGTGGGTGTCGGTTTTGCCGGAACGGGAGCAGGCATTTATGGCGGAATTTTTGGAGCAGGAGTAGCCGGAACCGCTTGGGCAACCGATGGGGCGTCGCGGCCCGGCGCAAAGGGGGGAGCTATGGACGGACCGGACAGCCGGGATCGCTCAAAATTGTTGGAGTTGGCGAACATGGAGCAGCGCCGGGGGCGGCTGGACAGGGTTCGCGAGCTGTGTCGCCGGATCTTGAACCAATGGCCTGACGATGCCGAGGCATTGTGGCTGCTGGGGTCCGTGGCCCTGCAGAGCGGCCGTCACCGTCGCGCCGAGCATTTGTTGAGCCGTGCTGTAAAATGGCTGCCCAGGACCGGGCGGCTTCGTTTGCATTGGGGAATGGCGTTTGAGGGATGCGGTCGTCTGGCCGAAGCCGTGGAGCAGTATAAACAGTGCATTGCCATGGAACCGGAACTCGCCCAGCCCTATGTTCGCTTTGGCAATCTGCTCAAGGACAACGGCCAGCTGCGGGAGGCCATGGCCTGCTATGTGGAAGCCTTGCACCGCAACGCCGAGGATTTCGCCGCATTGGTGAATCTGGGTAGCGTGTTGCTGGATCTGGGTCGCGGCCGGGAAGCCGTGGGGTTTTTGCGCACCGCGTGCAAGGTGCGGCCCGATGCCGTGGCGGCCTGGCTGCACCTGGGCGCGGCACTGCACGATATGTGGGAAACCACGGAAGCGGAAAACGCGTACTCAAAAGCGCTGGAAATCGATCCCCGGCAGACCGGCGCCATGAACAATCTGGGCGTGCTCTTGCGTGATCAAGGCCGCATCCGCGAAAGCCTGGACTGGTTCTCCAAGGCCCGGAGAACCGATCCCGCGTTTTTGACGGCGCACAGCAACTATTTGTTGACCAGACACTACCTCCTGGATGAACCCGTGGAAACGTTTGCGGATCAAGCCCGGGACATCGCCCATGAGTTGTTTGACCCCTTGACCCGTCGGGCGCATCCCCATGCAAATGATCCCGACCCGGACCGCCGTCTGCGGGTGGGCTATCTGTCCGGTGACTTCCGCCGACATGCGGTGAGCAATTTTCTTGTGCCGCTGTTGGCCAATCATTCGGCTGAAAATGTTGAGTTTTACTGTTACTCCAGCAATCCGTATGACGATGGTATTACGGATCATCTTCGCAGCATTTGTGACCAATGGCGGGATATCCGGCATCTCAGCGGGGTAGAAGCCGCCCAGGTGATCCGGGATGACGGCATTGACGTGTTGGTGGATCTGAGCGGACACAGCGGACACAACCGTCTTGAGGTCGCGGCGCGCCGACCGGCACCGGTTCAGGCCGTGTGGCTGGGATATTTCGATACCACGGGGATGCAGGCCATGGATTACCTGTTGGCTGACGGTGTAACCTGCCCCGAGTCCGAGTCCGACCGCTATGTGGAAACGGTGGAGCGGCTGCCGGAGTGCTTGTGGAGCTACGGCCCGCCCATTGTGGATTTGCCCGAGCCGGAACCGGATTCCGAAGAGGAAAAACCCTTCACATTCGGGTGCTTCAATAATACCGCAAAGATCAACAAAGGGGTTGTGGATGCCTGGTCCGCCATCCTTCGGCAGGTGCCGGGCGCGGAGTTGCTGCTCCAGTCCGGCTCGTTTGCGGATGAGGCGGTACGGGAGCGGTATCAGGAGATGTTTCAGGACAGGGGCGTTGGTGACCGCGTGGTTTTCCGGCGCCACATGGAATTGCGGGGCTATCTCGCATCCTACCGTGAGGTGGATGTGGCGCTCGACCCCTTCCCCTACGCGGGGGGGGCCACAAGCGCGGATGCCCTGTGGATGGGAGTTCCCGTGGTAACGCTGCGGGGAGAGCGGTTCGAAGGGCGGCTCACGGCTACAACCTTACGGGCTGCGGGTCTTCAGGAGCTTGTGGCCGCGGACCTGGATGCGTATATGGGGCTGGCTGTGGAGCTGGCTCGGGATGGTAACCGGTTGGCGCAGTTGCGCCGGGGGCTTCGGGAACGCATGGAGGCTTCGCCCCTGTGCGATGCTGCGCGGTTCGCCCGGGACATGGAAGCCGCCTACCGGGCCATGTGGCGGCGGTGGTGCGCGGAACAGGGGTGATAACCGGGAGCCTTCTCCGGGATTGTTGCCATGCCGGGGGCAGGTTGGAGATTTGACAAGGGAAACATCATGCCGGAATTGCCGGAAGTGGAAGTTATAGCCCGTGGATTGCGGGACACCTTGGTGGGCCGCCGGGTCACGGCGGTGCGCGTTTTTGATGAACGGGCTGTGCCGGGGCATACGCCAGAGGAATTCGAGCAACGGGTCTGCGGTGTGGATCTGTGCGGTGTTGGCCGCCGGGGCAAGCTGCTTTTGCTGGACATCCGATCTTCCGTTGAAGAGGGCCATACCTCCGCAGAAGGGATATCCGAAGGGCGGGCGGCCGCTTCGGGGTCGGGTATGTCCGTACTCACCGTTCATTTACGGATGACAGGACGGATGGTGCACGGACCCGCGCGTGAGGCCGAGACCCATGAACGGATACGGTTTTGTCTGGACGACGGCAGTGTGCTGACCTTTGCGGACGTGCGGCGTTTTGGCGGTTGCCGGGTCTTCACCCGCAATCAGTTGGAACGCTGGAGCTTTTGGCAAAGCCTGGGACCGGAACCACTCGAGGTCTCGACGGAGAGTTTTGTAGAACGGTTGCAATCCCGACGCGCCCGGATCAAGGGGTTGCTGCTGGATCAGCGCGTCATAGCCGGCATCGGCAATATTTATGCGGACGAAAGTTTATTTCGTGCCGGAATCCGGCCCGATGCTCTGGCCGCAGGATTGTCTGCCGAACGGCTGGCCGGGCTGCACGCGAGTCTGCGTGAAGTGCTGACCCAGGCCATTGCGGAAAACGGCAGCTCCATCAGTGATTATCGCACGGCACGGGGCGATGCCGGGGCATTTCAGAATAGTTTTCAGGTCTATGGACGAACGGGAAAGACCTGCTTGCGATGCGGTGGGCTGCTGTGCGGCTGCAAGGTGGCTGGCCGGTCCACCTGTTATTGTCCGGATTGTCAAACAGATTGATATCATTAGTTATAGTTTTTCTGGCGGTTGGCATAAGCAAAAGTAGAAAAGTGCTGTAGATTCAGAATATAGAAAATCTTGAGTGATTGTCTAGAGAATTAAAAACGATAAAAAATGAGATGTTGTAAATTTCAAGGTGTAGGCCTTGTGGCGCGTACAAAGAGTTGTCGCGTGTAGGGGATAAAGAGTGTTGTATTTCAGTTTGATGGAATTGTTTTTGCTCGCAGCGGACAACGTAGGTGCGCCTGGGGGGAAAAAATGACCGAATCCGCATCTCCCAAAGCGGGCGATCAGAGCGTTGATTCGCGGGGGAATGGTGCGGCGATGGGCGCGGCATCCGGTGCCTGCCACGGTGGGACACCTTCCGGCGGACTGGCCCGCAACACCCTGGTGGTGGCAGGGGCCACGCTGTTGTCACGGGTGCTCGGGTTTGTCCGGGATGTGATCGTGGCCTTTGCCCTGGGCGCGGGAGCCGCCGCCGATGCCTTTTTCGTGGCCTTCCGCATCCCCAACCTGATGCGCCGTTTGTTTGGGGAAGGCTCGCTGACCATGGCCTTTATCCCGGTGTATTCGCGAGTGCGGGAGGAGCAGGGCGAGCTGGCCGCCCGGGAGATGGCCCGTTCCGCCCTGATCTGGCTGCTGCTCATCCTGGGGGCGTTGACCCTGGTGGTGGAAGTGCTGGCCGGGCCACTCACGTATGTGGTCGCCCCGGGGTTCGCGGATGATCCAGAGCGGTTTGGCATGACCGTGCAGCTGCTGCGTATCGTCTTCCCGTACGTGATCCTGATCTGTTCCGTGGCCTTGTGCATGGGCATTCTCAACGCGCATGGCCAGTTCCTGGCTCCAGCCCTGGCCCCGGTGATGCTCAATGTGGCGCTGATCGGTTCGGCTCTTGCGGGCTACTACGCGGGCGGCGACGTGGCCGTGTGCATGGCCGGGGGCGTTCTGGGCGGCGGCGTGCTGCAATGGGCGCTGCAACAGCCTGCCTTGCGGCGGCAGGGGTTTACCTGGCGCGGGGCATGGTCCTGGCGGGATGCCGGGGTGCGGCGCATGGCTCTGCTCATGCTGCCCACGGTGTTTGGCGCGGCCGTGTACCAGGTGAACATTCTGCTGGGAACGTTGCTGGCGTCATTTTTGCCTGAGGGCAGTGTTTCCTATCTCTATTATGCGGATCGGCTGGTGCAGTTTCCGCTGGGAGTGTTCGGAATCGCCGTGAGCACGGCGGCCTTGCCGAGCCTGTCCGCCCTGGCCGCAAAAAATCGTATGGAGGAGTTCCACGGAACCCTTGGCTCGGCCCTGGGCCTGACCATCTTCATCTCCCTGCCCGCCATGGCCGGTCTTTTGGCCTTGGCCGAACCGTTGATGAAGCTGTTGTTTTTGCGCGGCGCCTTCACCCAGGAGGCGGTCCGCGCTTCGGCTCTGGCGCTGTTGGCGTATGCCGGGGGGCTGCCGTTCATCGCGGGGCTGCGGCCTTTGGTGGCGGCGTTTTATTCGTTGGAGAACACGCGAACTCCCGTGGTGGTGGCGGCGGTGTCCATGGTGGCCAACATCGGCTTGGGCGCGTGGTGGATGGGTGGGTATGGGCATGTGGGGCTGGCCATGGCCGTGAGCGTATCCTCGGCGTTGAATTTTTCGCTGCTGTTGTGGTTTCTTGGGCGAGCGCTTGGAAAGTATCCTGCACCGCTGTTGACCATTCTCAAGTGTCTTGTGCTCTCGGGTGTGGTCTTTGCCGGAGCCTGGGCCTCGGCCCTGGGACCGTATCTGCTCTGGCTCGGGATGATCCCGGTATGGGTCGTGGTCTATTTTGCCGGAGCCGTTGCCCTGCGCGTGCCGGAAGCGAACCTGCTGCTCTCGGCGCTACGGCGGCGGGTGCGCGGAAAGACAAGCCGGAAAGCGTCATGACCACGGGACCGGAACAACGGGACGCCCAGGCGCAACCCAGCCCAAGGGACCGTTTTCCCCGGGGGTTGCAACAGCCCGGGAACGGCTACCGGTTTTCCATGGACGCTTTGCTGCTGGCCGCGTTTGCGGCTCGCGCCCTGGGCGGAAGTCCGGGAGGGCGAACGCGGCATGTGCTGGACCTGGGCACCGGGTGCGGCGTGGTCGGCATCGGCTTTTTGCTGGCCCGTCAATACATGGAGCAGGCGCACGCGGGCTGGAGTTTCTCCGGAGAAACAGCCGCCGCGCAATCATGGCAGGTTGTCGGGGTGGAGCGCCTGCCGGAACTGTTTCACTGTGCAGTGCAGAATATTCAGGAACTGGGCGTTGATGAGCAATTCACCCCTGTTTTGTCAGACGTTGCAGAATATAATGTGGCGAACAATACGTATGACGCAGTGATCAGCAATCCGCCGTTTCGAGCCTTGGGACGGGGGCGTGCCTGCCCATCGGCCGGGCGGGACGCAGCCCGGTTCGAGGATGCGAAAGGACCGGTTCCGTTTTTCCGGGCAGCCCGGGCCGCACTGCGGGACAAAGCGCCGTTTTATCTGGTGCATCTGCCGGAGCGACTGCCGGAATTGTTTTGCCTGGCCCGGGACATGGGCCTGGAACCCAAGCGAATGCGGCTGGTGCACGGGCATGGACAGGCTGAGGCGCGTATGGTCTTGCTGGAGATGCGCAAGAATGCCGGGTCAGGACTGCGTGTGGAGCCGCCGCTCCAGCTCTACCACGGCCACGGGCCGGACCGGTGTCTGACCCGGGAGGCACTTGCGTTTTGTCCCTTTTTGCAGTGCAATGCGGAAAAGCGGGGCGCTTCGTAAAGGGCGTTCCCCTGGATCGTGTTGATGGATGCGCGGGGAAGCCAGGTTCCCCCAACGAAACCCCCATAGGCGTAGCGGGCCATGATACAACGCATTATCCTACAGGACTTCCAGGCCCACAACCACACGGTGCTGGAGCTGGACCCGGGCGTGAACGTGCTCACCGGGCCGAACAACACGGGCAAATCCGCCATTGTGGAAGCGTTGCGTTGTTTGGCTACCAATCCTCCACCCAAGCATGTGATCCGCCATGGGGCCAAGCTGGCCCGCGTGGAGGTGGAGCTGGAGAACGGGGTACGCGTTGCCTGGAATCGTAAGAAAACCACGGCATGGTACGAGCTGTTCAAACCGGGGGACGAGGAGCCGGAATACTTCCGCAAGCTCGGCCGGGGCATGGTGCCGGATGAAATTCGCGACGCCCTGCGGCTGGACGAAGTGGAGCTGGAGAACAATACCCAGGTGGATGTCCACATTGGGGACCAGAAACGGCCGATATTTTTATTGGATAGCGCCGTCGCCGATGCAAGGTTGGCGGAGTTTTTTGCCGCGTCCAGCGAGGGTGCGCACCTGCTGGCCATGCAGAGCGCGCTCAAAAGCCGCACCCGGGAAGCGCGCATGCGGCACCGGGTCTTGGGCGAGGGCATGGAACGGTGTGAACAGGGGCTGGAACGGTTGCAAACCCTGCCCAGGATCACCCTGCACGGATTGCATGCCCGGGCAGCGGCCAAGGCCGCCGGAGAAGGGGAGGCAGCGCTCACCCGGTTGCAGCAGACCCGGGATCGGCAAAACGACTTGCAAATCCGGCAGCGCCGTGCCGGAAAACGGGCGCAGGCGCTGGAGGCTCTTGCTTCGCCGCCCACACCCGCCGACGTGCATTTGCTCAAAGAACGCCTCAACAGCATGCGACGGTTGGAGCAGCGGCGGGCAACCGCCCACCGGGTGCAGCACGCCTTGACTGCGCTCACTCCTCCGCCTGAGCCGGAATCCACAATAAACCACAAGCAACTGATTCACTCTCTCAACCATCTGGAACGTAAGCAATACTTCGAATCACAAAAGGCAACGATCCTTACTACACTACAAGGCGTTCCCCAACCGCTCGACGTGCAGCCTCTGGCCGAATTGCTCAAGGAGATGCAGGGGCTGGAGCAACGGATGGAATCTGCCCGCCGAATAGTGGCAGCCCGGGAGGACCGGTTGCGAAACCATGGGGAAGCATTGCAGCAACGCTTGCGTGAAGTGGGCCATTGCCCCCTGTGCGGCAATGCCCTGAATCAGGATGCGTTTCTGGGCGGCGCAGCCCGGGAAAAAGGGGACGGCAACGGATGAGCAATACTCACCCGATCCCCGAGCAACTGCCCCGGGTGCGAGGCAACGGACTGTTTTTGATCGGTGATCCGCACGTGGCGGATATCCCGCCCGGGCATCGCCTTCCGGGGTACCGTGAGCAGGTCTTGAGCAAATTGGCGGCCTGCCTGGACCGCGCCCGGGAACTGGAAATGCCCGTGGTGCTGCTGGGCGATCTGTTCCACCGACCCAGGGACAACTCCAACACATTGCTTGTGGAACTCATGAGCCTGTTTCGGCCGCATCGTCCGTTTGTGTTGGTGGGTAACCATGACAAGCACCTGGCCCGCTGGACCCGGGATGTGTCCCTGGCTGTGCTGGGCGAGGCCGGAGTCATCCGGCTCATGCAGGAGCCGGGATTGCAGTTCGTGCTGGAGACGCCGGAGGCAAAGGTCGTGGTGGGCGCCACCCCGGATGGTCACCGTCTGCCCAGAGGGCTGGACCGGGAGTATGTGCCGGATGAGGCGACCGTGCTCTGGTTCACGCACCACAACATCAGCTTTCCGGATTTTTTGGATCGCGCCGGGCGCATCAAGGAATTGCCCGGCATCGACTGGCTCATCAACGGGCATATCCACCGGCCTCAGCCCCAGGTGCAGGCCGGAAGCACCACCTGGGCCAACCCCGGAAACATCACCCGGCTGACCTTTTCCCGGCGTTCCAGCGAAAAGATTCCGGCCGCCGCAATCTGGACGCCGGGGTGTGAGGAATTGACAAGCTGGCAGGTGCCGCACGAACCGTTTTACGACGTGTTCCCGCGCCAGGAGTTTCCGCCCGAGGAGCAGGAGGAACACGGGGAGTCGCGGTTTTTGGAGGGGCTGGAACGGCTGGCCATGCGCCGTAGCAGCGAAGGAACCGGCTTGCGGGAATTTTTGCAGGCCAATCTCAACCCGGAGCAGCCCGAGTCGGCCTTGATCTGGGCGTTGTATAAAGAGGTGGTGGACAATGAATGAGAAGCCGAGAAGTGGCGGCGAGAGCGATGAAGCCCTCCAGCGTGAATTGAATCAGCTCAAGGACGAATATGAGCGGTTGCGGGATGAAAAGGTCCGCGCCCAGCGCGATGTGGAGACCTTGAACCGTCAGCTGGAGGAGTGCCGGAACCAGGCGGAGCAGGAATACGGCACATCGGACCCGGAGCAGCTCCAGGCGTTGCTTGTGGAGCGCCGCCGGGAGAATGCCCGTTTGGTGGCCGAGTATCGTACCCATTTGGAAGCGGTGCGAGCCGGCTTGGATGCGGTGGAAGCCGAGGAGTCCAGAGCCGCGGAGAATGGAGAGAACGGCGCCGAGGGAGCGTTTTAGGCCATGGATTGCAGCGAGCTGGATGAATTGTCGGAACGGGTGGCCCAATTATCGGGGCTGGCCGCAAGCCGTCACCAGGAGTATTTGGCGTTGGCCTCTGAGCGGGCGCAGCTGGACCGGTTTTTGGAACTGGCACCCCGGGCCGTGACCACCCTGGAGGAGCTTTCCACCCGGTTGTTTGGGGAAATACTCGATGAAATTGAGTCCAACCTGACCCACGCCGTGCGGGAAGTGTTGGGCCAGAACCGTACCGTGGTCAGCGAGCGGCGGACAGTCGGCAACCGGCTTCAGGTGCATTTTTCCATTCACAGCGGGGAGGATCCGGACCATCAGGAGGATATCCTGCGGGGGCAGGGCGGATCTGTGGCCAACATCCTTTCCGTGGGGCTGCGGCTCATTGCCCTGTCCCAGCTGGATCCGTACCGGCACCGGCCGTTTTTGGTGCTGGATGAGCAGGATTGCTGGCTCAAGCCGGAACTGGTTCCCCGGTTTATGCAACTTATAGCCCGTATTGCCCGGCGGCTTGACTTGCAATTGCTGGTCATTTCCCATCATCCCGTGGATACGTTTGCCTCGGCTGCGGACCGGATTTTGGAACTTGTGCCGAATCAGGACGAGGGACCAAGGGTTCGGTGCCGTCCCTTGCGGGAAAAGCGGCTGGCCGATCCCAATGGACCGGAACCGGAAGAGGAGGCAAACGTCGCGTCAGTGGACTAGGGCGTTGTGTGGCTTGCCATGCATGTCCAGCCGTTTGCGTGTGCAAAACCGTCGCGCCGCATCAGGGGGGAGGCTCAGCCCAGCCGGTGGTGCTGAAAATAATAGCTCGTGCCTTTTTTGACCAGCAGCTCCAACTCCAGCAACCGGCCGAGATCCCGTCTGGCCGTGTGTTCACTGACCTTGTCGTACAACAACTTGTAGGGCTGTTTAAGGAACAGATCCTTGAGCAGAAAAGGCAACGGTTCGCCGGTGTCCGGGTCGGTCTCTCTGTCCAGCAGCAGGGAGAGCAGCTGGTGCGTGCGTTTGTTAATGCGGCGCGATTCCGCCAAAATGCGGAAATGGTCGCCCAGGGCCAGCTTGCGCAGGGGGACCGTGCATTGGGAATGCAGGGCCGTGAGGTTGTCGCGCAGGACCGAAAGCATGAAGACCAGAAATTCCGTGAGCGAGTCCATCACGGCTGGTTCCCCTTGTTCCGAGGGGAAAAAACGCATGTATTCGTCGATGCGGCGGCGGTAGGTCAAGGGCTGCATCAGGCAGGCGAAGCGGTAGCCGCCCACGGCGAGGATGGAGCTTTCAAAGAAACGGGCCACCCGCCCTGTGCCGTGGGCAAAGGGCATGATCCGGTGCAGATGGTAGTGGAAGATTCCGGCCCGCACAGCTTGTTCCATGTCGGACATGTCCTGGGCATTGATGCGGGTGACCAGGGAGAGCACGCGATTTTCCGCGCCGGGTACGTATTCGCCCATGCCCCGGGCAAGGGTTCCCTGGACCATGACCGCGTGGACTTTGCGTAAAAACCCGTCGGACACGCCGAACACGCCCGGTTCGGTGCGCTGTTTGGGAAGCGGGGCGTAGGCCAGGCCCAGGTTGGCGATGACGCGCCGGGCGCGGGCCACAGTGGGACCGGCCGGATCATCGGGGCTGGTTCCTTCGTCAGCGAGACATTCCCGAACCTCGTCCAGGCGCATGGGGTTGCCTGCCATGGCGGCCGTGGCATGGATGGCCTGTTCCGTGAGGTCGCGCTCCAGATCGTGGGCCAGATCGGGCCGAACCGGCAGAGCGTTCAGGGACCGGCATATTCCCCGGACCTCTCCGGCCAACGGAAGCACCTCTACCGGGTCGAAATGTGTGGAAAATTTTTCATCGCCAGCCATTTTGCACCACCTAGTTTCCCGAAAATAAATGGATATCCTATGCTGCAAAAGTATTTCATGCAGCAAGGAGTGTCAAGAAGCCGCTTTGCCAAGCCCGGCCTCGGGCGCACCATGGCCGAAGAAGAATCCGGACCTTGCAGGAATCGGGCGCAGGAACCGAAGACCAGGGAAAAGGATCACGGGAGCTTCGGCATGGGTTTGTGCGCATGGTACCATTGCAGAAACGGCTCCGCACTGCCCTGAAATGTGATTCCGGTACGTTGCTCCCACACCTGGATAAGCATTCGATGGGATGCCGAGTACGCGGGATGATTGCGGTTCAGCAGGGCATGGGCCAGGGCTTCCAGGGCCGGGCCATGTTCTGGAAAACGAGCCAGCAAGGCGACCAGTCGGTCCTGGGGTTCGGCCCAGGCGTGGCGCAGCCCGTGGCAAAGCCGATCCAGCACCGGCAAGGGCTGGGCGCGGACCACCATTTCCACTGTGGGCACAGGATAGTTTCGTTCCAATTGCGCCAGAATCAAAGTGGCAGCATCCGGTTCGCCTGTACGGGAGGGTGTGGGGCAGCCCCCGGGAGCCGGAGCGCAAAGCAGCAACCCAAGGCAGCGAGCATCCACGTTCGTGAGGGCGAGCAACGCCCGCCATGTCTCGGAATAATCCTCCTCACGAAGCAATGCTGGCAGACGGCGTGCCAAGGGAACACGGCTCAAGGCGGCCGCGTAAGCGCGAACAAGAGCGGACTCGGGTTCTCGTGCCAGCGCCTTGAGCAGGTTCCGGGCCTGCTCGCCCTGTCCGGGATGCCGGGCCAGAGATTGCAGGATAAACCAGCGCACGGCCGTACTGTCGTCCTCCAGGGCGGGACCGACCAGTTCCGCGGGAAGTTCCAAGAGGGGCAGGTCCGCGGATGTCAGCGTGGGATCAAGGGCGGAAACAAAACGTTGCGTGGAAGTCAATTCCAGAGGGGTTTCGTCAAAGGAAAACGGCAACCCCGGATCAATCCAGCCGCCATTCAGCAACCGTTGGGCCGCCTCACGAGGCGTGAATTTTCGCAGATCCTGGGGACCATGCACCGCGATCACCGCATCCAGCGCACGGGTAAATTCTTCGGCGGCCAGCACCGAGGCGCGCAGCCGGGCATAAGTCCGCAGTTCCGGCAGACTTGTGGGGGCGTCCAGTGGCGCGGCATTGCCGGGCGCACACCACAAAAGGAGAAAAAGAATCAGCCCGGGAATGCTCCTTCCCCAAAAGGGCAGTGCAGGAAGATGGCGGCAGCACCATGCAGTGGGCATGAGGGAATCCTTTATTATCAGTCTGTTGAGCGAAGAACCAAAGTCGTATAAATTGTCAATTGCCTGATACTGTTTGCGAAATGACATAAGATGGAGTAGGAGGGCAACACCGTATGTCCCAAGAACAAGCAGGAGTGGCTTGATGACCGGCAATACGAACATTCGCATTCTTGTCGTGGATGACTCCAGCGCCATTCGACGCATCATCATCAGTGCGCTCAAAGAGCTGGGCTTTCGCAACGTGCTGGAGGCTGGCGACGGCGCCCAGGCTCTGGAGGTCTTGCAGAGCCACACAATACAACTGATCCTCAGCGACTACAAGATGCCCCGCATGAGCGGCATGGAGCTGTTGGAGAAGGTGCGCGCCAGTGAAGAGCACCGCAATATCCCGTTCATTATGGTCACAGCCGAGGCCCAGAAGGAAGCGGTTGTGGAAGCAGTGCAAAAAGGCGTGAACGGCTACATCGTCAAGCCTTTCAAGTCGGACGCCCTGGGTCGGAAGATTCTCCAGGTGCTGGGTTGATCCCCGGGACGCAAACCGCGAAACCTCCCAGCCGGACAAGCAAAACGGGTCTGACGTACAAGGACGCAGACCCGTTGCAATCTGTCAAATGATCTGAACAATGGAACAGTCTGAAGTTCCATTCGTATTTTTCAATTCGTCATAATTTTTGCAATTGAATTTGCCGCCGTTTTTCAGCCGTTTCCGCGGGAGTGATCCCTGCCGGACGCCTCGCGTTTAATCGTCAAGATACGTTACTTCCCCATCCAGAATGTAGTACAGCAGATCATGCTCGGCGCTCAGGTAGGCCACCAGGGATCCCAGGCTGTGGTCACCCATATGCTCCACCCGGATGTAGGCGTGGCGGTATCCTGCCTGGGACATGTCGTGCGAGGTCAGCACGCTGGAAAAATGGATGTTTTGCGAGCGGAGATCATCCAATAAAAGGGCCAGAGGGCCGGGCTTGGCCTCCAGCCGGAATGCAAACTGCGCCCCGCCGCGGGCCAGGCCCGTGGCCGACGCCAGGAAGCGGAACACATCCACCTCGGTGATGATCCCGCGCAAGGAACCATCCTTTTCCACCACGGGAAGTCCGCCCACCTTCAGGCGCGCCAGCAGACTCGCCACATGGTCCATGGCCGTGTCCGGTCCGACGCAGACAGGATCCTCGGTCATGATGGATCCGATGCGCAGTTCGGCCAGTCCGCGCCCCTGTTCTTCCACGCTTCCGCCAGGCAGGTACTTGGAGGGCATGGCGTCGCGGATGTCGCGGTCCGAAACAATGCCCACCACACGGCCGTCAGCGTGCAACACCGGGAACTGGCGGATTCCCTGTGTGCGCATGACCTCGGCCGCGGACACCACGCTCTGCTCTTCTCCAAGGGTCATGGAACCCTCCGTCATCCAATAGCGAACCAGCATGTAGCCACTCCTCGTGTTTTCGCAGTTTGCCCCAAAAGGCGATCCGCAGCGTTGTATTCGACTGAGTCCTCTGTAGCGTAACACCGCGATGTATCGGCGGTTTGTGCCTTGTTTAGCGCTTTGCGCCTCTCCATCCATGAACAGTCCGAAATGGATCTGGACACCGGGCCGTCGCCCCTTGCGATTGGCGGAAATCCTCCATGTCCGGGAATGGATCCATGATTTTCGGTTTGGAATGTAAAACATATTGCCGCGTATTTCCATAGCGGCCGTGTCAGGGAAACGGATTTCCCACGGGCAGCGGGGAACCGGCAGAGCTGGAAAGGTGTGTGCACTGCGCTGTGGAGTTTTACTGTTGAATTGTTGCAACAAGAAAAGACGCTCAAGAGTGTTTTGAATATACAGCAACTGTAGTGTACAGTCCTGTTCTGCTGCTTTGCGGAATATAGCCGCAGTATTCAGTGGTGTTAATAGTCTATATCAATAACATTTTCCAATATGGAATGTTGTAAGTGGAAAAAGCAAAATCTTACAAAATATTTTAAGGTGAAACGAAACTCAAATAGCTGAAATAGTGCAAATTTTATAGATCAAACTGTTGACAGTACGTATGGACGTACATATGCTCGCTTCTGTTATGGCAAACAGCAACAACTACGAACAGGAGCGGTATCATGAAACTGATACTCCTGCAGCGCGATAGCAACGGAAATCTTCCGAGTCCGGCCGAGTTGCGCGCCCAAGGGTTGTGGGTTTCCCGGGCGTGCGATCCCGAGGCGGACCAACCTTCCTTGGAGGCGGACGAAAAAGGCTCCCACGAAAACGAAGAGTCCATACGAAAGGCCAAACGGCATCTGGCCGGAGTGGTACTGACAGATCCCAAGGGAAAATAAGGGGGATGGCCGGACGTTGACAGGAGCAGACGCAACGAATAACTGATCCCTAAAGAGGAAACGGAACCAAATACGTATTGTGGAAGAAGCCAAACACTATACCAATACCTTTCTGGCCAGGCAGCCCATTTTCGACGCCACGTTGAACACCTGGGGATACATGGTGCTGTTTCGGGCCTGCCAGGGTGACGCCTGCGCTGAGATCGTGGATCCTTCCCAGGCCACGGCCGAGGTGCTGGCCACTTTGCCCATGCTCGCGGATACACTGCCCGAAGAGACCAAGGCCATGATCCGGTTTCCGGCCCGGAGCCTGCGGGATGACCTTCCCGGGGTGTTGCGGCCCGAAAGCACGGCCATGATCACGGCCCGGGTGGGCAGCGTGGACGAGGACGAGCTGTCGGTGTTGCGTGGCCTGAAGCAGGATGGCTATCTCGTGGCTGTGGACAACCTCACGCCCGGATGCGAAACAGACGAACTCGTGCGGATGGCGGACATTCTGGTGCTGGACTTTCAGGCGCAAAGCCAGGAGGAATTGCGTCAGCTGTCCCGTATCGGGGCGCAGAGCGGCCTGCCGCTCATGGGCAAGCGCGTGGAAAGCCTTGCCGCTGTGGAACTGGCCAGAGAATTGGGCGTAAGCCTGTTCCATGGCTATTTTTACCAAAAGCCGCAGGTGCAGTCCGCCAAGCGACTGACCACATCCAAGGCCACCCGGCTGCGACTGTTCGAGATTCTGGACCAGGACGAACCGGATTTTACCATGGTGGCCGAGGCCATTGAGCCGGATCCCGCCATTTGCTTCCGTTTGCTGAATTTTTTGAATTCCCCGTATTTCGGTTTTTCCCAGCCCATCGAATCCATCCGCCACGCCATCGTGCTGGCCGGGTGGTACAAGGTCCGCAACTGGCTGCGGCTTATTCTGCTGACGGACATCGCCCCCAGGGAGAAAACCGGCGAACTGGTCTATCTTTCCGCGCATCGTGCCCGGTTCCTGGAGCAGCTGGCCCTGGCCGCTGGACGGGACGAGCTGTCCTCCACGTTGTTTCTTATGGGTATCTTTTCGCTATTGGATGCGTTGCTGGACATGCCCATGCATCGCGTCATGGAGCTGGTCCACCTGGATGAGCGCATTGCCGCGGCCCTGCTTGGCGGAGTCAGCGCCCTGGCTCCCTGGTTGTCCCTGGTACGGACCATTGAAAACGGGGATTGGGACGCCATGGGGCATCTGGCCGTGAACCTGGACTTGCCCACGGGTTCGGTGTCCACGGCGTATGCCGACGCCTATTCCTGGACCGACGAGTTTTTCAAATTCGCCATGGATCGGACCGGCGAGGGGTCTACGACCTGATCCGGCACCAGAACACACCGGCAACGGCTGCGGCGTGCGGCCGCAACATCCCGACGGAGCGATCATGTTTGCAATGAGGCATCAGCAATGGCGGCGCGTGGCGCGGCGGACCCGGAGCCTGGCATTCGGCCTGGCTTTGGCGGGAGCGTTGACCCTCCCTCTCCAGGCCCGGGCGCAATGTGTGGACGGAGACTGCATCAACGGTTCCGGCACCAAGATCACCCGCGGCCACAAATACACCGGAGAATTTCGCGACAACCACCGCCACGGCTTCGGCGTGTACGAATTCCCCAATGGGGACGTGTACCAGGGCGAGTTTGTGGAAGGCGACATGGAGGGCAAGGGTACCTACCAGTACGCCAATGGGGACGTGTACGAAGGGGCATTCAAGGACAACCAGCCCGATGGTGTGGGCGAGTTTCGTTATCAGGATGGCACCCGGGTGCACGGCGTGTTTCACCAGGGCATTCTTGTGGGTCCGGGCCAGGAGGTGGTTTCCGAGGAGCTACCGGATTCGGATGCCTCGCAGACCGGCGCCGCGGACAGTGTTCAGGTGCGGCCTTGGGGATCGGGCGGTCCTGCCATTATGGGGGATTGAATCCGCGTATGCTTTGCAGGCCCAGAGCTTGTACAGCAACGGTTCAAAAGCCGGGTTCGTCTTGCTGGACGGACCCGGCTTTTGCATTGCAGGTTGAGGCGAGCCGCGCCCTGGTGAGGATCACGGCTCCGTCGTCAAGGCCATGCGCGTGAGGCGTTGGACCATCTCCCGGGGCAGGTCCGCATCCCAGTGGCCGGTGGCCCGCGCCCACGCATAAAAGCCGAGCAGCACGGCCACGGCTCCAGCCCCTACCAGCCAAAGCGGTACCCGCCGGGAGCCGGCCCGCAAGGAAAGACAGTCCGGAGCGGGGCAGGCGGCCACACATTCACCACAACCCAGACATTGGGTGGTGTTCACCCGTTGCTGTTGATCCACACGTATACCGTTGGGACAGGTTTGCGCGCATTTGCCGCAGGAAATGCAGCGGTCGGCATTCCGGTGCACGGCTACGGGCGAAAGCAGGCTCACCAGCCCCAGGAGCGCGCCGTAAGGACAGAGAAACCGGCACCAGAAGTTACGAATCAGCACGGAAGCAACGATCAACCCCGTAAGAATGAGCACAAGCGTGGTGGAGGGGTGCGAAAAAAAGAAAAGCATGCGCGCCTGGGCCGCCACATAGTGCGAACCGGACCGGAACGCTTCAATGGCGGGCAGGCTGAGCAGCACGAAAAACCCTAGCAACGAACCGGCCAAAAGCAGGTATTTGGGAAACCCCAGAATGCGCCGCCAGGGACCGGATACCGGGAAGGACAGCCCCAAGGCGCGCCCCAGCCGGTCCAACCCGTTGGATATGCCGCCCAAAGGACAGATCCAGCCGCAAAAGCCGCGCCGAAACAGGGCGCACATAACCAGCAAGGCAAGAAATATGGTCAGGGAAGCGGGGTGGACCGGATCCCACTGACCGGTAAGCGCCCAACGTTTCAGGGTCATCAGGGAGACGATGGGCAGCCAGCCGTCCACAGCTCCGGGCGCCTGCGTGTACGTTTCGGTTTTTCCCATGGCCCAGGCCACATGCCGCGCCAGTTGCCACACCAGGAACACATGAAACAAGGCGAACGCGGACTGGACGGTCAGGCGTAAGGCTTTGGGTCGCGTAAGGAATGGAATTGAGCCAGAACGTGTTGTTTTTTTGTGATAAAAAAATTCGAAAAGCATTCGACAACCTTTCGACCAGTGAGGGTCGCAGAGCCTGTGGCGAAGCGGGGGATGCGCATCATGCGCGTGGCAGCGGGGGATGTCAATGGAACCGGGACCGGGATCGCCAGCCATAGAAAGGCAAAAGGGACGGCGAACCGTCCCTTTTCTGCGGAAAGGTCGATGCCGACCGGATCAGAGCATTTTGTCCAGAAACGAGCGGATCCTGTCGTTGTCCGCGCCTTCGGAAAAGAATTGGGAAGGGGAACCCTGGGCCAGAAACCCGCCGTTTTCCATAAAGATAACCGTATCCGCAACCTCGCGGGCAAAGCCCATGTTGTGGGTTACGATGACCATGGTCATGCCCTCGTCGGCCAGGGAGCGGATCGTGTCAAAAACCTCGCCCACGAGTTCCGGATCCAGGGCGGAGGTGGGTTCGTCGAACAAGATCAGCTTGGGCTGCATGGCCAGGGCGCGGGCAATGGCCACGCGTTGCTTTTGTCCGCCGGAAAGGGTGGCCGGGAAACAGTCCTTGCGGTCCACCATGCCGACCTTATGCAGCATGGCCATGGCGATTTCGCGGCATTGGGACCGGGGTTTGCCCAGCACGGTGAGCGGCCCTTCCATCACATTGCCCAAGGCGGTCATGTGCGGGAAAAGATTGAACTGCTGGAAGACCATGCCGATTTCCGCCCGCAGTGCGCAGAGCTGGGATTGGGGAGCCGGGACGCGTTTGCCTTTGCGCTCGGTCCAGCCGCATTCCCGGCCTTCGAACACCAATTGTCCCTCGTCCATGGTTTCCAGAAAATTCATGGTCCGCAGCAGGGTGGACTTGCCCGAACCGGACGGACCCACGATGACCACTTTTTCGCCACGCCGGATGTCCAGGTCGATGTGGTCTACGGCCAGGGTCTGGCCGAACCGTTTGACCACGCCCTGTAGTTGGAGGATGGGCTGCATAGAAGACTCCTTGGGATGTTCCGGCATGTCAGCGCCGTTCATAGACGCCCACGCGCCGTTCCACCCACTCGAACGTCACGGTGAAGACCGTGGTGATGGCCAGATAGATGAGGGCGGCGAAAAACAGCACGCTCACGTTGAAGTAGGCGTTGAACATTTGATCCGCGGCGCGCATCAGTTCCACCATGGCGATGGTGGAGACCAGGGCGGTGTCCTTGATCAGGGCGATGAACTCATTGGCAAAGGGGGGAATGATGCGTTTGTAGGTCTGGGGAATGATGACCCGTCGCATGGTCTGCCGATACGTCATGCCCAGCGCCTTGGCTGCCTCGGTCTGGCCGTCGTCAATGGATTGGATGCCCGCACGGATGATCTCCGCAAGGTAGGCGGAGTAGTTCAGGCAAAGGCCGAGCAGGGCGGCCGTGAGCGGATCCAGGGTGATGCCGATGGCGGGCAGGCCGTAATAGATGAAAAAGAGTTGCAACAGCAGGGGCGTGCCGCGAAAGATCCAGATGTCCAGCCAACAAAGCGTGGAGAGCGGCTTGAACCGGGAGATGCGGCCCAGGGCGATGAACAGGCCGCCCACCGGGGACACGAGCATGGTGACAAAGACCAGCAGCAGGGTCATGAGCGTGCCGTGCAGCAGCGAGGGCATGAACCGACGGGCATCCTGAAGCAGTTTCTTCCAGGCCGGAAGCCGGGCCTCCTCGATGGAGCGGAGCAGGGTTTTGGCCTCAATGTTCTCGGGGAAGACGGCCAGCACGTCCCGGACATAGGCTTCCGCGGCATCAAGGTCCGTATCGGCCCAGGCCATGCGGGCCAGCTGCATGCGGGCATAGAGGTAGGTGCCGCCCCGTTCGCCCTCGGCCGGAGCCGGAACGCTGGAAAACAGTTCGCGGGCCGCGTCCATATCGCCCTGGTTCAGGGCGGTTTTGGCGTCTCCCACCAGTTCGGCCGGGGAAGCCGGAGCCTTAGCCGTGTTCGCCGCCAGGGGCAGCGCCCACCAGAGAAACACGATCAGGAGCGGGACCAGCACGGCCCCGCTCCGTTTCATCGCGTCGCGTGTCGCGCGCGTATGCATCAATATCCCCGCTTAGAAGTTGGCCGGATTGGTGATGTCCTCACCAAACCACTTGATGGAGATTTCGCCCATGGTTCCGTCGGCCACCATGGCGTCGATGGTTTCTTGAACCTTGTCGCGCAGGGAAACGTCAGCCTTGCGGAACGCCACGCCGAACGGCTCCTTGGTGATGAAGCCGGGCAGCGCCTTGAACTTGCCGGGCTGGGCCGCGGTGAAATACAAGCCGGAAAGGTTGTCCACCACGACGCTGTCCAAACGGCCGGACTCCAGGTCCAGGAAGGCCTTGGGGTTGTCGTCGTATTCGCGGATCTGGGCCGGGGCCATGGGCAGGGACTTGGCCGCTTCCAGAGCCGGGGAACCGGCCTGCACGCCCACGTTCTTGTCGCCGAGATCCTCATGGGCCTTGATGGCCTGCTCGTCCATGCGCACGATGGCGATCTGGCCGTCCATCATATACGGCTGGGTGAAGAGCACTTGGGCGGCGCGTTCCTCGGTAATGGTCATGCCGTTCCAGATGGCGTCGAATTTGTTGCTGTTCAGCGAGTTGATCACGCCCTTCCAGGCCGTGGGCTGCCAGACGATTTTGATGCCCAGGCGGCGGCCCACTTCCTCGGCGGCATCGATGTCGAAGCCCACGAGCTGGCCGTCGTCGGTGCGGAAGCCCATGGGCGGGAACGCATCGTCAAGGCCGATGACGAGTTGGCCGCTGGATTGGACTTTTTCCCAGGAGTCGTCGGCCTGGGCGGTCATGGCGGCGCAAAGAGCCGCCAGTACGATCAGCAGGGTCAGGATACGTTTCATGGATCTCCCTCCGGTGTCCTACATGTTGTTGTGACTGATACGCCCTAGCCCATGGCCGCGGAACATGCAAGCGCATGGTACCCGCAACCGGTCTGCGGCACGGGGGAGACCTGTGTGGAAAACCGCCTGACAACGGGCAATAGCGGCGATTTTTGCTTCTGCCGGTCTTGACTTGGAGGCGTGTGTCCTTATCTTATGCATAAGAGCACGAGGGCAATAAAAACGGAGGGTAGAATCAAATAAAAACCCGACAAAACAGAATGGCGGATGGAGCCGCCCCCGAACATCAGAAGTAGCGCAGCATTTCGTCCCCAAGGCCCAGGCCGGGGAACAGCCGGACAATCCGGCAGGCTGCGCGTTTTTTTGTCGTGGCGGACAAACGATCCTCTGGCCTTCCGAGATGTTGCACCATCTTCCCCACGCATGAAAAACCGATGCTGACGCGACCCTCACTTTGTCGTATGCTGCCTTGAGCAGACCGCCCGGTACAACCGGCGTTGGAAAACGGCATCAAAAAATGAAACACAATTCCGAACACAATATGGCAAGAGCCTTGGCCTGTCTCTGGATCGTGGTGTGTTGTCTCGCGGCACTGCCGGCCCAGGCAGCCTGTCTCTGGGACATGGATTGCGGCACGTTCTGGGGCTGGCTGCTGCTGGCGCTTCTTCCCCCCGGGTTGGTGGCGTTATGGTGGTTTGCCCTCATGGGGCTGCGTATGCGCCGAATCCGTTTCCTTGGCATGGGCATGGATGCCCGGGGGGACGGCATGGCCGTGTTGAACCGAAAACATGTGTACTGCGCTGTGAACGAGGCCTATGCCGCTTTGCTGGGATTGGCCCCGGAAGATATTGCCGGGCGGTCCGTGCGCGATCTGTGGGGTGACGAGGCGTATGCTCAGCGCATCTTGCCAAACCTTGAGGCCGCGTTTGCCGGAAAAACCGTGCGCGGTCGTCTTGTGGTCTCGATTCCGGCTCTGCAGGGTCGCAATGTGGAGGTTACCTACCAGCCGGTGTTCCAGCACGGCCGGGCCACGCACGTGAGCCTGTTTCTGCACGACGTAACCCGCAGGGTTCAGGCGGAAGCGGCCCTGCGCGACCGCACAACCCTGTACGAGACCCTGGTGGAGAGCACCAACAGTATTATTCTGCGGGTTACGCCCCAGGGCCGCATCACCTTTATGAACAACTACGGTCTGCGGTTTTTCGGCTACACCATGGAGGAAGTGCGCGACAGGCATGTTCTGGGGCTGATCGTGCCGCCCGTGGATTCCGATGGCCGCGATCTGCGGACCATGTGGGAATCCATCATGGCGGATGTGGACCGGCACGCCCTGAACCAGAACGAGAATTTGCGCCGCAACGGGGAGCGGGCCTGGATTCTTTGGAGCAATCGGGCGCTGCGGGATAACAATGGCCAGATCACCGAAGTGCTCAGCGTGGGGCATGACGTGACGCCCCTGCGCCAGAGCCGACAGGAGCTGGAAGGGTTGCGCATGGCCCTGGACCAGGCAGGATACGGCATGGCCGTGGCTGATCTGGATGGCCGGGTCCGCTACCTGAACCCTGCCTGGACCAGCATGCACGGTCTGGACCCCAGGGGCGGGGTGGTGGGCCGCAACATCGGTGAATTCCTGGCACCGCTGAACGATTTGGATCGCCTGGAGGCTGTATTCACCACAGTGCGGGAGCGCGGCGTATACCAGGAGGAAATGCAGCATACGGCCAGGGACGGCACGACCTTTACGGCCTTGACCTCCATCACGCTGTTGCGCAGTCCCTCCCGGGAGCCGGACGGATTGGTGCTCATGACCGTGGACGTAAGCGAGCGCAGAAAACTGCTTGCGGAATTGGAGCGCAGCCGGCAGCGGCTCAAGGTCATCGTGGACAACGTGCATGACGTGGTCTTCAGCATGGATGCGGACGGGCGGTTTCAATTCGTCTCCTCGGCCGTGCGGGAATTGTTCGGGTACGAGCCAAAAGAGGTGGAGGGCCGAAAGCTGGAGTTCCTCGCCCACCCGGAAGATGCGCTCCTGTGCCGCGAGGCGCTCACGGAATATGCCCAGGGTCGGTCCGCGCCCAACAGCCTGGAGCTGCGCGGCCGCAATCGCGAGGGACAGATCATTTGGTTGGTGGTCAATGTTTCCGGAATAATGGCCCGCAACGGTATTCCTGAGCAGCTGGTGGGCGTCATGCGCGACACCACGGAATACCGGCGCATGACCATGGAACTGCACGAAAGCCGGGAACGTTTTCGGGAATTGGTCCAAGCCATCGAAGAAGCCTATTGGCTCCAGGATGAGCACGGGATTGTGTATACCAGTCCGGGGTTTGAGCCTATTTTCGGTTTGACCGGAACGGCGCTGCAGAACACTCCCGCGCAGTTGCTGGAGCATGTCCAACCTGAGGACAGGGAGTTGGTTCGGCAAATGCTGCCCGGCGGAAAACTGGCCGATACCCAGCAGGACGTGACCCTGCGGGTGCTGCTGGAGGAGGATGCCGTTCGCTGGGTGCGGGTGCGCACCTTCCCGGTGGTCCGCAATGGCAAAGTGCTGCGTGTGGCGGGTGTGGCCCAGGATGTCACGGCCTATACCCTGGCCGTGCAGCAGCAGCGCGAGGCCAAGGAGGCCGCGGAACAGGCCAGTCGTGTCAAAAGTGATTTCCTGGCGCGCATGGGCCATGAATTCCGGACGCCCCTCAATGGGGTGCTCGGCATGCTCCAGCTCATCGCCATGCCCGGCGTGGACAAGGAAACGCGGATGTCCCGCGTGCGGGAGGCCGAACATTCGGCCCGGAGCCTGCGGGATCTGTTGGAACGGCTGTTGGAATTCGTGTCCCTGGAGTCCTGCTCCCGTGCCGAGGTGGAGGAGTACCCCTTCAGCCTGCGGGATATGCTGCGGGGAATCCAGTCCCGCCATGAACAATCAGCCCGGGAAAAGGGGCTTGACTTTGCGGTGCTCGTGGACGAGAAGCAGCGCGACTTTCGCGGTGACGGGGCCAAGCTGCGGCGTGTCCTGGAGCAGTTGGTGGACAACGCCGTCAAATTTACGCCCAAGGGGCGGGTGAAGGTGCATGTCCGGCAGGAGCAGACCGGAAAAAACCGCTTGCGGACCTGTTTTTATGTGGACGATGAAGGGCCGGGTATTCCTGAGGAAATGCGTGAAGTGGTCTTTGAACCGTTTATGCAGGGAGATGGAACCTACACCCGCAGGTACGGCGGAACCGGCCTGGGATTGGGAATCGTACGGCAGCTGGTCAAATGTCTGGGCGCAACCATCGCACTGGAAGAAAGTCCCTGGGGCGGCACCAGGGTGGTCATGTGTCTGGAGGGGGATTCTGTTTGAGCAAAGTCCGAGCTGGCCGAAAAATGTGGACTTTTTTTTCTTGATGGACTACCAATCAGGTTCCTGAATATCCATCAATCAGTGAGCAGTATGCGAACGAATCAAAACAAAAAGCTAACCCGCCTCCGGATCGTCCGGCTGAGTTGCGCTGCTGTGGCCGCCGTGCTGTTGGTTTGCAGCGTGGCCTTTGCGGTCAAGGACGCCTCGGTGGGCGAAACCGTGCTCAAGCAGGGCGATATTTGGGAACACCGCCTGGATTCCGGCGAATATGCCTATCGCATCGACTACCTGGATGGAGACATGTTCGTGACCGTGAGCGCTCAATTTTTGGGTCCGCAGGGGGGCATTCTTATGGAAACCAGCCATACCCTGGTGCGGGATCAGCGCATGAGCGTGCAGCAAAATTTCCGTACGGATGCGGTTTCGGATTCCGCCGCGCCGGAGCGGATCCGATTCGCCTGCGATTCGGGCCGGGTCCGCGTGGCCCTGCATACCGATTCCCTGCCGTAACCGATTGCCCCTACCCGATGCACGGGTTCCCCTTGGTGGGCATCGCGGTCTTGTTTCGTTGAAGATTTTTTTTCGGGGAAGCTATAGATTCCCCTTCGGCTTCCACAAGCCGAGAAAAAACGCCCCTGGTCATTGCGGCCAAGGGCGTTTTTTTGTTGCAAAGGCAACTGGATTCTTCAAATGCCAAACCCCCAGCGCGCCAGGGCCACAAGCCCCATACCCAGGGCCACGGTGCCGAAAAAGCTCCGGGTACGGATGCAGAAGGGCAGCAATATCAGGCTGACCCAAAGGAATACGTTGGTGCCGGATACGTCCAGTTTGGCATCCGGCGCCAGCAGGGAAGGCACCAGCAGAGCCGAGAGCACGGCAACGGGGACATACGAAAGAAAGCGGCGCAGCCCCGGGGAAAGGGACCGCGAAGAAAGCGCCAGCACGGGCAAGGCGCGCGGGATGTACGTGACCAGGGCCATGCCCACGATGGTCAGGAAGAGTGTCTGTTCGTCCATGCTCCCTCCAGATATGCGCCCAGACCGGCAAAGGCCACGGTGGCGACGATGACGTTCCATTGATTCATGCCCGACAGAAACAATCCCGTGGAAAGGGCGCCCGCGCCCAAGGCAATGATGACATGCAGGCGGGTGCGCGTCTGCATCACCAGCAGGGCGATGAACATGGCGGGCAAGGCAAAATCAAGCCCCACGGGGCGCACGTCCGGGATCAGCGTGCTGGTTGTTACCCCGAGCCAGGAACTGAGCACCCAGGCGCCGTGGGCAGTGACATTGAGGCTGAAGGATTCGGCGCGGCTGATCGGGGAATCGGGGTTTTGAAACCGTCCGCTGTGCACCGCAAAGGTTTCGTCCGTAATCCCGTAGCTGAACAGAGCCTGCTGGAGCCGGTTCATGTCCTTCAGGTGCGGAGCCAGGGACGCGGACATGAGCAGGTGGCGCAGGTTCACGATGAACGTGGTGATGATGATGGTGGCGGGCGGTGTACCCACGGCCAGCAAACCGGCCGCAATGAGCTGGGATGATCCGGCGTAGACCAGGGCGGACATGAAGACCACGTTGGCGGCGCTAAGGCCCACCTTGGCTCCGAGTACGCCAAAGGCGAACCCCACGGGGATGTAGCCCAGCACCAGGGGCAGCGCCTGACGCGCTCCACTGAGCAGGCCCGGGGCGAGTGTGCGTGGCGCGGCTTGCGGCCGGGGCGAGGAAGTGGTTTCCGACATGATGGCTCCTTGCGTTCGGGCGGCTTGACGGTGCATGCCGATTCGGCAGAGTCGGGACCGCAAACCCCGAAAGCATGCACGTTTGGGCGAGGCATGAAAAGGGAAATTCCGCCGGGCGGAATATGCTCCGGATTGCCTTGCTCCAATGAAACAGATACGCTGTCACCGGTACAGACACAGAAAAATGAATCTTTGAGGGGTACAGACCCGGGGGCAGTATGCAGTCAACCTGGCAGGAACCGTTCCTGTACCAGTCCGTGGAACGGCAGATAATGGAAATGATCGAAGGCGGCACCCTGGAAAAGGGGGACCGGCTGCCCTCGTTGCGGGCTATGCGTGTGCGCACCGGGTTATCGCTTTCCACGGTGAACCAGGCCTATATGGAGCTGGAGTCCAAGGGGGTGATCGAATCGCGGCCGCGGTCCGGGTTTTTCGTGCGGCGGTCGTTTCGACGCCTGGAAGCCCCGCTGCCCCGCCCGGCCAACCCCACGCCGCGGGCCGTGAACCGGAGCCAATTGATTCAGACCGTGTTGGAGGCGGTGGGCAATCCTTCGCTGGCTCCTTTGGGCGTGATTTGTCCCACCGAGGAATTGTTGCCCACCAAGGCGCTGACCCGCATTCTCAACCGCGTGATGCGGGAGCATCCGACCCGGGCCATGAGTTACGAAACCATCCCGGGCAATGAGGAATTGCGTCGCCAGATTTCGTTTCGCTGCACGGATCCGGAGGCCGCGATCAAACCTGATGATCTGATCATCACGGCCGGGGCCATGGAGGGGCTGTCCATTTGCCTGCGTGCGCTGACCCGCCCCGGCGATAACGTGCTCATCCAGACGCCGACCTATTATTGTTTTTTGCAATTGCTTGAAAATTTGGGATTGCGCGCCGTGGAAGTGCCATCCGGCCCGGAAACCGGCGTGGACCCGGCGGACGTGGCCTCCGCGTTGGAAAAGTACGAAGTCAAAGCCTGCATCATGTGTCCCAACTTCAACAATCCCGACGGCAGCTTGACCCCGACCCGGGCTAAGCGCGAAATCCTCCGGCTCCTGGAGCAGCGGGACGTCCCCCTGGTGGAGGACGACGTGTATACGGACCTGCATTTTACGGGTCCGAGACCGTGCAGTTACAAGGCTTTGGACAACAAAGGGATGGTCATGCTCTGCTGTTCCTTTTCCAAGTCCGTGTGTCCGGGCTGGCGTGTGGGCTGGCTGGCGCCCGGCCGCTTTCACGACCGCGCCCTGGAGGTCAAGGCCACCACCAACGTCTGCACGGCTAGTCCGAACCAGATGGCCATGGCGGAGTTTTTGGCTGCGGGGTTGTATGAGCGGCAGCTGAAGCGGCTGCGCTCGGCCGTGGAAAAACAGATGCGGCTGATGCGTGGACTGTTGGGCCAGTGCTTTCCAGCCGGGACGCGGGTCACCGAACCCCGGGGCGGAGCTGTGCTTTGGGTGGATCTGCCCGGGCAGGCGGACGCAGTGGAGCTGTTCTACCGCGCCAAGGAGCACGGCATCGGGGTTGTTCCCGGTCCCATCTTCACCATGCAGGAGGGGTTTGACAATTGTCTGCGTCTCAGTTGCGGCGGTGTCTGGTCCGAATCCCTGGAGCAGGCGCTCCGGACGCTGGGTTCCCTGGCCTCGGAGCTGGCGGGAACGGACGCGTAATCCGGCCGGTCAAACCGAAAAAAACAGCGGTCCGGGTAGCCATCCCGGGCCGCTGTTTTGCGTGGGAGCTTCGCCCATGTCGGGCGTGGCTAGAAGTGGTGCAGGTCTGCTTCAGATTCTTCCACGCCTGCATTGTCCTCGGAATCAAGGGCGCGCTGCCCTGGCTGGTCCCCATCATCCTTGGTCCGGAAGCGCTGGAGCACGTCCCGCAGCCAGGCGGACTGGGAGGAAAGCTCCTCCGCAGCGGAGGCGGTCTGTTCCGCGCTGGCGGTATTGGCCTGGGTGACCTGCTCCACCTGGGTCAACCCCCGGTTGACCTGGCTGACGGCCTCGGCCTGCTCGCGGCTGGCGTTGGCAATGTCGTCCACCAGTTCCGCGGCTTTGGCCGCGGATTCCACGATGCCGGCCAGGGCGTCGTTGGTCTGCGAGGCGATTTCCGCGCCCGAGTTGACCCGGGCTTGGGAATCTTCGATGAGCTTGGAGGTTTCCTGGGCGGCCTTGGCGCTCCGGGAGGCGAGATTGCGCACCTCCTCGGCCACCACCGCAAATCCCTTGCCGTGTTTTCCGGCACGGGCCGCCTCAACCGCCGCATTCAGAGCCAGCAAATTGGTCTGGAAAGCGATTTCGTCAATAACCTTGATGATTTTAGAAACGGATTCACTGGATTCGGTAATGGCGTCCATGGCCTGGAGCAGCTCGGCCATGCTGTTTTGGCCATTGCGGGCCTGGTCCCGGGCCTCGCTGGTCAGCCGTGTGGCGGCCCCGGCGTTTTCCGCGTTCACACGGGTGCGCTCCGTGACTTCCGTGACGGAACTGGTGATCTCCTCCAGGGAAGCAGCCTGTTGGGTGGCGCCCTGGGAAAGGGTCTGGCTGGAGTCGGACACCTGCGTGGCTCCGGCCGCGATCTGATCCGCAGCCAACTGAACCTGCGAGACCAGCTCGTTGAGGCTTTCGCTCATTTGCGCAAGCGCATGGCCCAGGGTATCGTTTTCAGAGGCGACCTTCACGCTTTCGGTCAGATCGCCCTTGGCGATGCGTTCGGCCAGCTTGGCCCGATGGTCCTGGGCCTGGATGAGGTCCACCAGCGCCTTGCCCATTTCCTCCATTTCATCCCCGGTCTGCAAGGACATGCCGCAGGCCAGATCCCCCATGGAGACGCGGCAGATGGTCTCCTGCAGGCGGCTCATGGGCAGCATGATGGCATAGCGCAGGGCCAGGAGCAGGAGCACACCCGGCAGCAGCAACACAAGCAGGAACACGCCCGTAAGGGTCCACCAGAGATTTCGGATGTTCTTTTTTTGGGCTTCGGCATTGATTACGTAGGCCATGACCCCGATTTGGGTATCCTGATAGTCGCGCACCGGGAAAATACCTTGGACATGCGAACCGCTGGCATCCATGGTCAGACCCTGGCGGCCGAGGCTGAGGACATCGGAGGTGAGATTTTGGTCGTCAAGGGTCTTTTGGTCGCCGGAGACGAGCACATAATCGCCAATTATCGGAAACTTGTCGGCATCCTGCAAGCGAGTGGTGATGGGGAGTTTATCCGCATTCATAAACAGCAAAACCGAGGAGCCGTCCTCGTCCTGGGCAGCGTCCAGGATGGGAGAAAAGTCCACCAGAACCTCCACGGAACCGAGCTGTTCGCCTCCGTCCTGGATGGGCGCCAGGCCGCGAATCACGAACCCGCCGCGCCCCAGTTCGATGCCCTGTACCGGTTGCCCGGTGCGGTTTACGTCCAGCACGGTCTGGCGAAAGGATGAAATGTCGTCGGAAATATCCACCCACTGGCCGTCGCGTTTGGTCTGCTTGTCGCGCCAAAGCCGGGCCAGACTGCGCCCGTTGGGCAGGTGAAAATGCAGCTTCAGGGGCGCGCCGCTCACGGCCTTGAACCCGGCCAGTTCGTCCCGAAAGGCCTCGCGCAATTGCTCACGTGCAGCCTGGGCCTGCGGATCGGCCGGGGCGTCGATGTTGCCGCGGTGGGCCTGAATGTAAGCCTGAATCACCTCCGGCCGAGTGCTGTACAGGCTGGCCATGTTCCGGGCCAGCCTGGAGGCGAGGTCGATTTCCTCGCGAATGGATTCCACTTTGGCCTGGGCGCGCGATTTCAACGACATGTCATGCAGATCGTTCACTTCGGCCCGCACGATGAGCATGGCACCGAGGCCAAGCGCAACTACGCTGCAGACAAAGGGGATGATCATTTTCCAGCGGATGCTGATGCGGTTCAGCTGCATGGAACCTCCGTGGCATGTGGGTTGGAGAGAATCAGCAGGATAGTAGCACGCTGGATTTGAAAGTGGAACAGGAAGCCGGTATTGTGAAACCTGGAACAAAAGCGGAAGAACCGACAGACAACCCGGCGACATGAGGGCATGATTGTTGCTGAAACCTTTATGGAGGTCGCATGACGGATCAGGAGATTCAGGAAACGTTTGAGCGGTTTTTTGAAAAATATAAAAAGACCGAGGGGGACCGATCCGCGTGGTCCGCCTATTGGACGGATCAGAATTCCCACGGGGTCTTTGAGATCGTGATGACCAAATGCCCGAGAGGTACGGTGTTCAAACCCTACGCGGATAAGCGCAAGCTTACGGAATATGTGGGATGGGAGACATTCCTTGAGGCATTGCCGGAATTGGAACGGGAACAGCCCGCCCTGGACAGGGAGGCGTTCTTCAACGGCATGCGGGACATCTTGTAAGATCTGCCGGGCAACGGATCGGCGAAGCCGAGATGTTCACTCCATGCAGCGCGGCCTGGTCCGAGGGGAAAACCGCTCAGGCCAGGCTGCCCAGGAACAGGATGGTCCCGAATAGGGTGATGCAGACCGCACCGGTCAACGAAAAGGCCGCGTGCAGCAACGCGGCGCGTCGGGACTCGGCTCCGGCGGCGCAGATGGCCAGCTTGCGGGCGCCCGTGGCCACCAGGCCGAAGCTGCCGGTGGTCAGTCCCATGCCCAATGCGAGAAAGGCCATGGACAAAAAACCGGTTCCCACAATGCCGAGGCTCAGGGAAAAGACCAAAATCAGCGTGGCGCCGGGACACGGAACCAGCCCCGTGACAAAGGCCGTGCCAAGCATGCCGCGCAATGTGGACGGCGTGGCCGCAGTGGAGGAGGAGTCCGACCCCTTGCGCCAGAGTCCGCGTATGGCCTGGATGGTCAGGCCCAGCCCGAGACAGACCAGGAGCAGATAACTGGCGCGCTCCAGCCACAATCCCGCAGCTTGGAATTCCGCCATGTTCTTGGCGAAAAGCAGATACACCCCGGCCACAAGCAATGTGGCGGACCCCACATGCGTGATGGACAGAACCATGCCCATGAGCATGGCGCGTCCCGGACCGCCGCCGTGACCCAGGCAATAGGCGCTGATCACTGTTTTGCCGTGTCCCGGTCCCAGAGCGTGGAAGATCCCATAGAGCAGGGCCAGCCCGAGAAAGGACCAGAACGCCACCCCGCCAGGATGCGAGCGGATGGTCCGGGCGTATCCGGCCATGGATTGCTTGATCTTTTTTTGCTGCCGGGCCGAGGCCTGCAACACCGTGCCGACCCAGCCCATGGATCCCTGCCGGGCCGGGTCCACGCTGGAAGAATCGTGGGGTTGCGTCGCATTGGCCTGCTCCCCGGGTTGCTCCGTGGGCTGGGCGGAAGAGTCGCCCGACGGACCAAAGGGACCGGCAAGAGCCGATCCGCCGGGCCAGAGCGCCATGACCAGGAGCAGCGCGGCAACCAACAGGATCGGATGCGAAACAAAGGGGCGCATGGCGCAGGATCGGAGGCCGGGGAGGGACATGGGGCGCATGGGGTTCCGTGGAGGCTCAGGGCGCACTGAAGCGCAGGTTGATGAACACGGGCACGATACAGCCGAAGTACGTCAATTCCGGTGCGGAGACGTTGCTCTTGGCAGTCTGCACGCCGGGCGGAGCCTCCACGCTGACCGCGGAGTCCAGCAGGACCATGTCCGCGTAATATTCCGGGTCGTATACGCTGATGGCCACGTTGTGCGTACCCGAGGCAAAGGGCACCACGCAAGGAGTGAAAAAATGGTAGATGAGCTGGCCGTTCCGCACCTCGGGCCGGAAGTCGCGGGCCTGGTGCGGATGAATCTCCTCGCCGTCCACACGCAGTACGGTCAGGTAATTGTACTCTTTTAATATAGAGAAAATTTCCTGCGCATATTTGGCGGTTTCCGCGGCATTAAACTGCTGATCGCCGTTGGTATCGTATTCCATGAGCATGCCCGCAGAGAACATTTCGTCGAAAATCCAGGTTTGCTGAAATCCGGTCAGGCCCGAGGCATCGAAAACCGCAATGGCCTTGCAATCGATGAAAATATGCGGGTGGGCCATGGCCGGTGCCGGAGGCTGCATCGCCATCAACAGCAGCATTACCGGAAGCGATCGGACCGCAAAACGAAAAAAATGATGGAATTGCGGGGGAGACGATGAATGACGAGAGATGACAGGCATGCGCTCCAGTATCCTGTGGACCGGGTCGGACGCAAGGGGCGCTTGCATATTTTTTCATGGTTTGGCAAAGAGAAACAAAACGTCAGCAGAGTATAACGTACTGTGAAAATTGATTTCATGCTGTTTCATCCGGGCCTGGGCAAGGACGGCGAATCCCCTGGCATACCATAGGGGCAAGGAGGCTGGGCGTGGGCCTGTGGCAATCCATCTGGTCGTATTGGAAAGTGCGGAAAAAGTATTGGCTGCTCCCCATGGGGCTTTCATTGTTCGTTATGGGCGTTTTGGCGGTGATCATCCTCTTGCTGGCGCGACAAAACGACATGAGCGGCATGCTCTATCGTCTTTTGTAGTGGAATCGGGCTGTGTGAGAACAAGGTTGCTTCGTGATTGTGGGGCGGGCTTCCGTGTGGTAGGGATACCGAGGGTCACGCTCTGTCCATGGGAGCGGATTCACCCAAGTGTTCTTCACGGGAGGGCTCATGGACGCTATGGTTCGCCAGCGCAATGAGGAATGGAACAGGATCATCCACCGTCTGGATAAGGCCGGTGTCCCGCCGGATGTCCGCTGGCGCACCCTGATTCTCTACATGCGCAATGTCCGTGGCTTTTCATTCCTTTCCGAGCGCCAAAAATCCGAAATTCAGCAACTCATCGTGGAGACCATCAAGGCGCGTGAGTATACCGACACGCAGTATGCCGACGTGGTCCGCCGACAGGAAGAGATTCTGCTCGGCCCGCATAAGGAAAAAATCCGCATGGCCCTGGACGAGTCCGAGGCGCTGCTGGGTGATTTTCGGGAATTGCTGCTGCGCAAAAAAGGAGACGTGCAGGATCTGGAGACCCTGACCGTGGAGCTGGTGGAAAGTGAAAAGGATCCACGGGAAATGATTTCAGCCATGCGCAAGGCGTTTCATGACGTGGTTCAGGCCATGGAAGCGGACATGGCCGACCTCACGCGCATGTCCATGGTGGACGGCCTGACCCAGCTCTACAATCGTCGCGCCTTTGACGAACATGTGGAATGCTGCGCCAGAACCTGTTTGCAGGAGCGGCTGCCCCTGGCCCTGATCATGGCGGACATCGACAATTTCAAACGCTTCAACGATACCTACGGCCACCGCATTGGCGACCAGGCCTTGCGCGTCGTGGCCAAGGTGTTGCAGACCCATGCCAGCGAGGTCAACGGAGGAAACGGCAAGGATCCCAACGCAAAATATTTCGCGGCCCGCTACGGGGGCGAGGAATTCGCGGTGGTGTTGCGCGGGGTCGGGCTTTCCGAGGCAGCTGGTTTGGCCGAGTCGCTCCGCTCCCGTGTGGAACGGTACAATTTCACCATTCAGGACAACAGCGGCAATGTGCTGCACGGCGGGATCCGCATCACGGTCAGCCTTGGCGTGGCCCAGCTGGACCCGTGCTGGAACGGCGCCTGGGCCGATAATCTTGTGGAGGCTGCGGACAAGCGGCTCTATGAAGCCAAGGAACGGGGTCGCAACTGTGTCTGTTGGGCCGATCCCGACTGATTCGCCGCGTTGAGCCTTTGTACGCCCCGCTTGTGGGGGGCATGCACGCAAAAAAAACCGTCCTTGCTCCTGGCAGGGGCGGTTTTTTTGGGGCCGGCGGATGCGCGGCGTTGCATCACGTTTCTGGCCCGGTGTCGGGCTGGATCAGGGCGCGTGGATCTGTATCCCCGCATTCCGGGGCTTCCGGCAGTTGTGGTTCCCGGGCGGCCCGTTCCAGAGGCGCGAGTTCCGGGATTTCCTTGCCGCCGGCCGCGCCCAGGTCGCGGAATTTTCTTGCCGAGGCCAGAACACGGGACTCCAGTGACCCCACGGCCTGGTTGTAGGTCTGCATCGAGGTTCCCAGCGAACGGCCGAGTTTGACCATGTGTTCGGCAAACACGCGAACCCGGTCGTGCAGCTCCCGGCCCAGGGTGTTTACCTGCTGGGCGCTGCGGGCGATGGTTTCCTGCTGCCAGCCGTAGGCCACGGCCCGGAGCAGGGCGATGAGCGTGGTCGGCGAGGCAATGATCACGCCATTGCCCACGCCTTCCTCAATGAGGTTGGGATCGCGGTGCAAGGCCGAACTGAAAAACATCTCTCCGGGCAGAAACATGATCACGAATTCCGGTGTGGGCGTGAACCTGGACCAATAGCTTTTCCCGCCGAGCTGACGCAGATGTTGCCGGATGTGCCTGGCATGGCGGTCCAATTGTTGATCCCGCTGGGCTTCGTCCGTGGTTTCAATGGCTTCCAGGTACGCTTCCAGGGGGGCTTTGGCGTCCACCACGATGTTTTTGTCGCCCGGGAGCCGGATGATCATGTCGGGCCGAAGATTGCCCTGGTCCGAACAGGTCTGCTGCTGTTCAAAAAAGTCGCAATGGTCGAGCATCCCGGCCAGCTCCACCACACGCCGAAGCTGGATTTCCCCCCAACGTCCGCGCACCAGCGGTTTGGTCAGGGCGTGGACCAGCTTGCCGGTTTCATCCTTGAGCTTGGCCTGGGTCAGGGCCATGGAGCGTACCTGTTCCGTGAGCGTGGAGTAAGCCGAGACGCGGGCTTTTTCCAGCTCCTGGATTTTGTTTTGGACCTGGTCCAGATTTTCCCGCAGGGGCGAGACCAGCTGTTCAATGCCTTTACGCCGTTGCTCCAGATCCCCCCGAGCTGACTCCTGCAATTTGGCAAAGGATTCATGCGCCAGTTGCAGGAAGGCGTCGTTATTGTTGCGCAGCGTTTCCTGGGACAGCACCTTGAAGGTGTCCGAAAGGTTGGTTTGCAGGTCCGAGAGCAAGGCCACCTTTTCTTCCACGGCCCGGTTGGCCTCGTCCATGCGGGCGCGCAGCTCGGCCTTGTGTTCGGCAAGGGTTCGGCATTGGGCCTGGAGTTCGGCAATCTCGGTTTCAAGCGCAGGAATGCGTTGGGATTCGTTTTCGGCCACGGCGCGTTCGGAGCGGGCCGTGTGAAGTTGCTCCTCCAGATCGGCGCGAAGACGCGTCTGCCGTCGCACCAGGAGCAGGAGTCCCACGGCGGCAAGGCAGGCGCAGAGCAGAAAGGTCAGGACAGCAACGAAAGCGGGCTGGGAAAGCAGCATGGCAACCTCCGCTAGGCAGGGTAGAGCATGGCTGCTCCGTGTCAAGCGGATATCAAGCAAAGCGGAAAGGGCAAGGAGGAAAACGGGGCCGGGACGTCACTGACCAGGAGCCGGGCAGGAACAAAGGGGGGCGGTCAGCCCTGGCTGTTGAACAAGGCTCCGCCCTGGCGTTCCGGGGCGGCCAGCACATACGTGTTGGAGCGGTTGTCCTCGAAGAGGAACGTGGGCAGGTGTTCTTCGTTGTAATGTACGCTGGAGGCGTCCACATCCGTAAACGTGTTGGAGTGGTTGTGGGTCACCTGTTCGGAAAAATCAAAGCTGCGGTTTTCCACCAGGGGCCGCGTGGGGTCCGGCGGCACCGAGGAATCCAGCAGATCCAAAAGCGCGCCCGTGTCCACCAGATCCGTGCTGAGCACGAAGTGCATCTTTTCCGGAGGTTCCCAGGTGCTGCGGGAGTCCAGCGGTTCCCAGGCCTGAACCTTGACCTCGTGCTGAAATTCGTCACTGGGCCAGTTTTGGGTATGCACGAACCTCGGCCCGTGAAAATTGCTCATCTGATGGGGGAAGACGCGTCCGGGCCGCGGCGGATTCACGCGGGCCGGAGGCATGTTCGGGTCGATGCCGAGCTTGGGCGCGATGGGAACATGCCCGCCCGGCACGAAGTGGCTACCGCCGAGACCGATGGGGACGTTGCCGCCGGGTGTGAAATGACTGAACCCCGGAGTGGGGCGTACGTCGCCGCCCGGCGTGAAGTGAAAATATCCTGGAGTGGGGCGCACATTGCCGCCCGGAGTAAAGTGACCGCCGGCAGTCGTGCTGATGGGGACGTTGCCCGAAGGGGTGTAGATGCCGCCCGTGGTCTGGTGCACCGGGGTCTGGCCGCCCGGGGTGAAGTGGTTGTCCCCGCCGGTGGCCGGGGCATTGAGAGCCACGGATACCATGGTGCTGCCCGTGGCCAATCCGCCGCCACCGCCTCCGCCGCCACCGCTTCCGCCCGTAGCCGGACCCATGGTCCAACCCGGCGTGGTGTTGATGGGGACGCGGGCCTGGGACGTGTCGATAGGGACATGCCCGGCCGGAGACACGGGAACCGAGGCCGCGGGAGCCGGACGCACCTCGCCGGGGGGACCGGCCGTGATATGCCCGGCCGGACCAGCTGTGGTGTGGCCCGGAGGTCCGGCCACGATGAAGTCGGTGACGCCCATCATGGACATGCGCTTCGCTCCTTGCAGCTCACGCTACACACTTTTCCCATATTCTATCTCGTATAGGTACGAAACCATCTTTACCCCAGCCTGTCAAGGGCAGGCAGGCAAAGGCGTGGTGGTGGGGCTGTCAATAGGGAAGTTTTATCCTTTTGCCGCCCCTGGACCTTCCTGTTTTATCCGGGCGGAAAAACCAAGGCTACCATGGCGTCGCGCCGGGATGATCCGGCGAAGAAACAGCAAGGAGGACGGTCATGGGAGGAGCTTCGTCCGTGGTCTCCACGGTGGCTGGGTTCATTGCCGGCGGCTCAAGGCCGCGGGGTTCGTCCGGGCCGAGTGCCTCGGAGTTGCGTGCCCGGGAGCGGGAACAGCAGCGTAAGCAGGAAGCCGAGGAACGCCGGAAAAAAAGGGAGCGCAAGGAGGAGGCCAAGGAATTGGCCGAGGTGCGAAAGCAAAAGCGGGCCGGCGCAGGAACCCTGCTTTCCGGCGGCGGTGCGGCCCGGTTGGGCGAGGCCGATCTGGAACGCGGCGGCCTGAAGGGAACATTGGGGGAATGAAAATGCGCAGGGCCGAACAGGAACTGGAACTGGCCGAAAGCATCACCCAACGGCTGCAAGCCATGCAGAATGCCCGCTCCGTCTGGGATCCTGTCTGGAAGGACTGCACCGAATACATGTTGCCGCGCAAGGATTCCTTTGGCGGCATGGTGCGGCCCGGGCAGGCCGGGGACGAGCGAATCTACGATTCCTCGCCCACCCATGCCCTGGAGCAGTTGGCCTCGGGATTGGGCGGTCTGCTGACCAACCCCGCGTTGCCCTGGTTTGATATCCGGGTCCGCGGAACGCGGGATGGAGACCGGCGGGACGTGCGTGCCTTTTTGCAGCAGGCACGGGAACGCATGGTCCGGTTGTTCAATACGGAATCCTCGGGATTTCAAACCCATGTGCATGAGTTGTATCTGGACATCGCCCTGCTGGGCACGGCCGTGATGTACGTGGAAGCGGACCCGGAGAGCGTGGTGCGTTTTTCCACCCGGCCCCTGGGGGAAATCTACGTGGCGGAAAACGTCCGGGGCGTGGTGGATACGGTGTATCGCCGCTATGAGCTGACGGCCCGGCAGGTGGTGCAGGAGTGGGGGGCGGAAAGTTCCGAACGGGTCCGCTCCCTGGCCAAGGATCGTCCGGATGCCGGTGTTGAGATCGTCCATGCGGTGTTTCCAAGGGAGGACCGCGACCCGGCCGGGTTCACATGTGCGGATTTTCCCTGGGCCTGCCTCTATCTGGAGGTGGAGGGAGGACACATTCTGGAGGAATCCGGCTATCTGGAAATGCCGTACATGGTGCCGCGCTGGGCCAAGGCTGCCGGAGAAACCTACGGCCGCGGTCCCGGACTCACGGCCCTGTCGGACGTGCGCGTGCTCAACGCCATGGCCCGCACCGCGCTCATGGCCTCGGAAAAAATGAGCGATCCGCCGTTGATGGTACCGGATGACGGATTCCTTGGTCCGGTCCATACTGGTCCGGGCGGGCTGTCCTATTACCGTGCAGGCAGCCGCGACCGCATCGAAGCCTTGCCCGTGGCTGTGGATCTGAACGCGGCCGAAGAGATGATGCGCACGCGCCGGGACAACATCCGTCGGATTTTCCTGATGGATCAATTCACCCCGGAAGGACCGGGCACCACGGCCACGGAAGCCGTAATCCGGCAAAGCGAAAAAATGCGGCTGCTTGGTCCGGTATTGGGCCGCATGCAAACGGAATTCCTCAGCCCGCTGATTCGTCGGGTTTTTCAGATTCTGCTTCGAGCCGGGGAGCTGCCGCCGCTTCCCTCGGGGCTGCATCCCGACGACCTGGAGGTGGAATACCTCTCCCCGGTGGCGCGGGCGCAAAAACAATACGAAGCCCAGGCCTTGGTGCAAATGATGGAGTACCTCGGACCGTTTTTCCGGTCCGGCGATGTGTTTTCGATCATGGATAACTTTGAAACGGACCGCATTGCGCGGCATGCAGCGGAAATGTTCGGTACTCCGGGGGACTATCTGCGTCCGTTGGAAGAAGTGCAGGCTGTGCGGGAGGCCCGGTTGCAGGAAATGCCGCCTGGAGCGGCGGAAGCATCAATGGCCGGGGAGATTGTCCGGCCGGAACAGGGGGAAGCGCTTTGATGGAACGAACCGATTTGGCGGCCGCTTACGCACGGGTGTTTCGCGGACCGGATGGGGAGCTGGTGTTGGGGGATTTGCTGCGGCGTGCCCGATTCGACCGTCCGCTGTTCTCCCGGGATGCCCTGGAAATGGCCCATGCCGAGGGGGCGCGAACGCTGGCCCTGCAAGTGCTTGAGCTGGTGCGACGCGGGACAGGTCGCAACGAAACCAGGTCCGGACATCCCCACTCCGGCAACCCGGAATCAGGTTCCGAGTGCCATGTGCGAGACCAGACAGCGCAGGAGCAGGCGGCCGATTCATTGCATAGAATAAACCAACTACTGCATGGCCTGCAACGTGTTGAGGTGCGTAACCCACGTACTGAGAGCCAGGGTTACGGTGAAGGCCACGACCCCGAGAAGGGTTACACGCAGTAGAAACCGTATACGTCGCATGATGACTCCTCTGGTTTTGAGAAGCGGAAAGCTCTTCCCGTCAGGAGGAAAAGCAAGGCCCGTGCCAGAGGGTATCGAAAGTTGTCTAGAGAAAATCTAGTAAAAGTGGAGAAAAGCAAATGAAGGAAAACAGAACGGAACAGGGGTGGTGGAACACGTTGCCCCAGGATTGGACAGCCCCGCTTCGGGGGAAGGATGGCACCGAAATCGAGGTGCCGTTGCGGGAGCATCCTGCCCTGCGCAAATACGCGAGCAAGGATGAGGCGGTCAAGGCGTTGGTGCATGCCCAGCGCCTGGTGGGGAGAAAGCCCGACGGGTATGTGCGCGTGCCGGGACCGGAAGCCGAACCCGAGGAGCGAAACGCGTTTCGCTCGGCCCTGGGGTTGCCGAAACGCCCTGAAGAATATGGGCTGCCCGAGTTGGATTTGCCCGAAGGGTTTGAAGTGGATGGCAAGTTGCAGGGGGAGTTTTTGCAGGTTGCCCATGAGCTGGGACTCACGCCGGAACAGGTGCATGGGTTGTACGCCTGGTTCCTGCCGCGCAATGTGGAGACCGTCCGGGCCATGGAGCAGGATCGCGAGGATCGCCGAGGCAAGGAACTGGAAAGCCTGCGCGGACTGCACAGAGGCGACACGCGGGCCGTGCTGGAGGCGGCGCGTCGAGCTGCGTTAACACTGGGTGGCGAGGAGCTGTTGGCGGTGCTGGACGAAACCGGAGCCGCGGATCGGGCTGTTGTGGTCAGTGCGTTGTCCCGCCTGGCGCCGGTGCTCCTGGAGGGGCGCTTCCGGTTTCGCGATGCCGGAGCCGCCCGGACCATCACACCGGAAAAGCTCAAGGAAATGATGCGCGATCCCCGGTATCACGATCCGCTGCAACGGGATCCCGCTTTTGTGGACAAGGTGGCCAAGGGCTTTGCCACACTGTATCCGGGGAAATACGAACCCGGGACAAGGGTTTAACGAAGAAAGGGGCGATTCCGGATCCGTTCCGGTCTCGCCCCTTGTTCCTTCCACGAGGAAGAAAAGCGCGGGAAAGCATCAGCTGTCGCTGTAGGCGCCCATAAACAGCAAGGCCGCAGCGCGGTTCCAGGACAACGGACGGCGCGGCTCCAGGTCTTCGAACTCTTCAGGCAGGGAGTGCGAAGGCACGTCCAGTTGCTCTTCGCTGACGGGTCCGGCCACGGAAACCGTCTCCTGCTGCGGGGCAGCGGCCTGAAATTGGTGTTCGTTGGATAGCATTGCAGTGAAGATCACGGCGGAAAGCGCCAGGATCATGAGACAAATGGTCTTATACATATATAACCTCGTTTCCCTATGCGGTGCAGGGGTGGGACCAACAAATCCGTACCGCGCAGGAGGGGTTTCGATAGGGGAAAAAATGGCGTCATGCAAGCAAAATCAGCCGGTGCCGGGGAGCCGCCGCAACCCTGCTGGGCGGAGTAGGAACAGCGTTTATTCACCATGCTGCATGTAAGCCGCAATGCACATGTCAATACATTGATTTCAAAGCGTTCTAAAAGTGTACCCGAAAAAAAATGCGTTGCCCATTGTTTCTTGTTTTCAGCAATCGGCCACGAAAGGAGAGGATTTCAATATGACAAAGAAGAACAAATTAATGAAGAATCACAGGGGGAAATTGATCTACTAGAAAACAATAACCATTGCTGAACAAAAAGCAAGGGGAAGAAAACGGAAAAAGCGTATATAGAGTACGATTTATTTTGAACGCCAGGAAAAAAAGGACAAAAGAAAAAGCCGTAAGAGCGGGGTTGGGAAGCAGAAAGATCAGAGACAGTGGATTGCAGGGGAGGAAACCGAAGCTGGCTAAAGATACCGGAGCAAACCACACATCAGGCGGCGACCGCCAAGCCGGGCCGGAAGCCAAAGCAGGTCCGCGGTAATGCGTCCCCGCATGGAGGCGGCGTCCGCGGAAAAACCCGACCGACCCGTAGCGCGAAAGTATTCCCGGGTGAACCAATAAGCCATTCCTTCCTGCCAGGAGAGAAGCAGCGGAGCCAGGAGAGCGTCGAGCAGGCAATGCGCGGCCTCGCGCACGGGATGATGGTTTAGATAGGCCAGGGCCAGGGCGCGAACAAGCTCCTGCTCGGCACGTGGACCGTACTCAATGCGGATGACGCGATCCGGCACCAGGGCAAGCAGGATAGGCAGAAAATAAAGCAACGCAATACAAAAACTTGTGAAAAGAAATACGCCGACATGGAACCAGCCCGCCCAGGCAAAGATCACAAAGGCGACGAGCAGTCCGGCCAAACATGCATATGTTGCCGCCCGTTTCCATTTGGAGGCGTTGAGCCGGATTCCGGAGTCCGCATCCTCAAACAACGCCGCATCCTGGTCGGGTGGAATAAAGCGAAGCTGGCCGCGCGTCAGCCCGGGAGAAGGAAGACCCAGCTCCTTGCGATACCAGCCGAGCACATCCCGGACCAATGCTTTTTCCGCGTTGTTCATAGCAGCAACGACACCCCCGGCAGAAAAGGGCCGATAGGAAAAAATACAACAAACAGCAACCAGACAACCTTACGAAGGGGAAGAACAAATGGCAACGAGCGTCATTGAGATTTGCAACAATGCGTTGCAGGATTTAGGCGAAGAACCCATCACCACGTTTTCGGACGGCAGCAAGGCCGCTCGTTTGTGCGCCCAACGCTGGCCGTCGGTGCGCGATGCCGTGTTACGCTCGCATCCGTGGAATTGCGCCATGGCCCAGGCGGATTTGCCCGCCAACCAGGGCGCGCCGCTCTGGAAATGGGCCTGCCGGTACGAACTGCCCGCGGATTTTTTGCGGATTGTGCGCGTGGTCAGCGCCGTACAACAAACCGTACATGAGTGGGAAATCCAAGGACGGCACATCCTCTGCGACGAAGCCGCTCCCCTGTTCATTGCCTATGTGCGCCGGGAAACCGATCCGCAACGATACGACGCGCTGCTTTCCGAAGCTCTGGCCGCGCGTATGGCCTCGGCATTGGCCTACCCCTTGACGGGTTCCACCTCGCTGGCACAGGCGCATTGGGACGTGTACGGCAGAAAATTGCTCGAGGCCAGGGGCGTGGACGCCCGGGAAGGCGTGCCGGAATCCGTGACCGCCAATGCCTGGCTCACCGCAAAAATGGGATAAGCCGCTGTTTGGTGTGTTGGATGCCTTCGGCGACCAGGGGGCAAACCTTTCTGAAGAAAGGTTCTTCCCCCTGGACCCCCTTTCCAAAGACTTTTATTGGCTCCAGGCCTGCGGCCTGTCGCGG